>DLOQ01000117.1:280-434 GCA_002479655.1 Lachnospiraceae bacterium UBA7480 | reverse complement strand
AAGTACACCCATGAGGATATAGGAAATAACCGGGTTCGGCTCCGCCGCTTTTTCCTCCGGTTCGTTTTCCTCTGTGCCTTCCGTATCTTCTGTATTTTCCACATCTTCGGTATCTTCCTCTGCCAGCTTTGTATCTTCCTGCTTTTCCCCGTTA
>DLOQ01000117.1:0-207 GCA_002479655.1 Lachnospiraceae bacterium UBA7480 | reverse complement strand
ACAGGTCATTTTCCGTGATTTCCGTAAGGAAGTACACCATTTCCTCCTCCCCGTCACGGTCAATGATCAGGTAGAAAACCTTGTCCGATGCTGTCTGGATCGTGTAAAATTCCTTCCCCTGCGCTGACTGCTCCTGTTCTTTATCCCCGCTTTCTGCCTTTTCTGCGGCATCCGCTTCGGCAAATGCCTGTTTCTTCTGTTCCTCCG
>DLOQ01000132.1:14695-15451 GCA_002479655.1 Lachnospiraceae bacterium UBA7480 | reverse complement strand
AAAACAGTCGCAGCATGGAGGTAAAGATGATAAATAAATATCGCGTTATATTGCTGCTTATGCTGTGTGTGGCAGCAGTGTGCGCCTGTCATAAAAATAATACACAGGATCCGCCGATGACTGTGTCGCAGGAGATTGCGGCGGGAATTTCCGAAAATATCATTCCGGCGGAAGCAATGGAATATTCTTTATTATCCTATCCGGTTCCGGAAGGATTTGCGGCAGCCAATGACAATACGGATATGCAGGCGGTCTATGTCAGTGAGATGCAGCAGGATTTTTCGTATATCAGCTACATCAGGCAAGCCAATGATCATGCGGCGGATTATATGGCGATGACGGCAGAAGATTATAAAAATATGTTCATGCTTAGTCTGGAAACAGAGGTCGATCTGGAGAGGTGTACACAGGAGGAAAAAGAAGGCTGGCAGCAGGTAGATCTGATCCTCTCTTATGAAAAAGACGGCATTTCCTATAAGACATGGCAGTATTTTTATATTACGGATAAATATATCTTCAGCATCGCTTACGCCCAGGCAGGAGATGCCGCGTGGGAGCAGGCTTTTCTGGATTCCGCGGCACAGGCAATGCCTAAGAGCATCGTGGAGTCGACTTCAGAAAAATGATAGTAGTAATTAATGCAAATGAATGGTATAATGTACGCGAAAGCAATGATGCAGTGAATAGGGCGAACCCATACCATGTGCTATGCACATGGTATTAATGAGGAAAACAGAAGGTTTTCCGAATGGTGCA
>DLOQ01000132.1:5339-14630 GCA_002479655.1 Lachnospiraceae bacterium UBA7480 | reverse complement strand
GGCGGATTAAAGCAGATCGATCCGATCGATGATAAAGGACATAAGATCATAGATTTTTCGATTTATGATGCAATGCGGGCAGGCTTTGGAAAGGTCGTATTTATCATAAAAAAGGAAAATGAACAGGACTTCAGAAGCTGTATCGGCGATGCTGTCAGCAGAAAAATGCAGGTGGAATACGCGTTTCAGGATCTGCACGACGTGCCGGCAGGGTTTTCTATCCCGGAAGGCAGAGTAAAGCCATGGGGGACGGCGCATGCGGTTCTGGCATGTAAAGATACGGTGAAAGAGCCATTTGCAGTTATCAATGCGGACGATTATTATGGTGTGAGTGCATATCAGTCCCTATATGAATATTTAACTACGATACGGGAACAGGAGAAAATGCCGTTCTGCATGGTAGGTTATGAATTGCAGAATACCCTGACGGAGCATGGCTCTGTAGCGAGGGGATGCTGTCAGATGGATGCCGCGGGATATCTGGAGACGATCGCGGAACGGACTAAGATCATAAAGACGGAGGACGGAGCGGCTTATTCCGAGGACGATGGAGCGACTTACCATCCGCTGCCGGGCAATATGCTGGTTTCCATGAACATGTGGGGATTTGTGCCGGAGATCTTTCAGGAGCTGCAGGCATCCATGGATCGCTTTTTTGCATCGGAGGTAGAGAAAAATCCGATGAAATCAGAATGTTATATTCCTATGGAGGTGGGTCGTATGATCCAAGAGGGAAAAGCCACGGTCAAGGTGCTTTCTTCCCGGGACCGCTGGTTTGGTGTGACCTACAAAGAAGATAAGCCGTTTGTTGTGGAATCCATCAGGCAGCTGAAGGAGCAGGGGATTTATCCGGATGTTCTTTGGTAAACAGTTTTGATTATAAAATAATATAAGACAGAAAACGGCACAGCCTGCGGGTTATGCCGTTTTTGTGAGTTGTTTAATTATCGCTGAAAATATGCCGGGCGTGTTCTTCCAGTCCCAGCAGCAGGAGCATACCAAGGACGCCGCAGGAGAGCAGCTCGCCTGCACCGACAGTCAGCATAAAATAAGGANNGGAATGGAACCTTCCAGCTGATAAGCAATGGAGAGGATCCATGGTATGATCAGTGTATTGGCGATAATGGGTGGAAGTGGCGCAAGCCACTTTCTGCCTTTGAAGGAAAGCTTTCCCACGGCATAGGTTCCAACCGCGCCAAGCAGCGTGGCAATGCTTCCAAAAAGGATATCCCAGATGATGGCGCCGGTTAAGAAGTTGGCCAAGATACAGCCGATAAACAGTCCGGGGATCGCCGCCGGCGTAAAAATGGGAAGGATTGTAAGCGCTTCGGAAAAGCGGAGCTGGACTGCCTGACTTGCCAGACCGAGACGGTTGGCAAGGTCGGTCAGTACGACGTACAAAGCAGCGATCAAAGCTGCCTGTACAAGAAACAGAGTCTTGCTTGATGTTTTCATTTTAAATATCTCCTTAGTTTTGTTTTACGTGAGGATGTTGCGAACTCACGAGTCATCGCAGCAAAGCTGTGACATGAAGGTTTATTGTGAATGATCTGCTTTATACTGATTGACCAGCGTCTGGATACGCTCGCTGGGATCCAGATAATCACTGATGGAAGTATCGTGGTTCAGGGTGTCGATCAGATAAGCGATATATTTACTCATGTCGCAGGTTGCATACCATTCACTGTCTAATAATTCGGGCGGCTGGTAAATCAGGTTTGTGGTAAGGACTTTTGTGATCAGACCTTTTTCATAAGCCTCCTCAAATTTCTTCAGACCGTTGGTGAACAGACCAAACGTGGAAAATACGAAGATCCGGTTTGCATTGCGTGCTTTCAGCTCAGTGGCTACTTCGATCACGCTGTCGCCGGAGGAAATCATATCGTCGATGATGATCATGTCTTTGCCGGCTACGCTGCTGCCGAGGAATTCATGTGCAACGATCGGATTGCGACCATGGACGATCCTTGTATAATCACGTCTCTTATAAAACATACCCATATCAAGACCGAGTACGTTGGCAATATAGATGGCACGTCCCATACCTCCTTCGTCGGGACTGATCACCATCATATGATCGGAATCCAATTTCAGATTATCAACATTTTTCAGCAGCCCCTTGATAAACTGGTAGGAAGGCTGTACGGTCTCAAATCCATGCAGCGGGATGGCGTTCTGTACGCGCGGATCATGCGCATCAAAGGTAATGATATTATCCACACCCATCTGCACAAGCTCCTGCAGTGCAAGCGCACAGTCCAGAGATTCTCTGGCGCTTCTCTTGTGCTGGCGGCTTTCGTATAGAAACGGCATGATGACCGTGATCCTTCTTGCCTTGCCGCCGACTGCCGCGATGATCCTCTTAAGATCCTGATAATGATCATCGGGAGACATATGATTCTGTCTGCCGAATAAAGAATATGTCAGGCTGTAATTGCCGACGTCCACCAGCAGGTAAAGATCGGTTCCCCTGACGGATTCCATGATAACGCCTTTGGCTTCGCCTGATCCGAATCTTGGGACTTTGGCATCCAATATGTAGCTGTCGCGTTGATATCCTGCAAAGGAAAGAGTATCCGCGTGGGCATGCTCTCTTTCAATACGCCATTTAACAAGGTACTGATCTACCTTTTCTCCAAGGTGGCGGCAGCCCTCCAGCGGAATGATTCCAAGAGTACCCACCGGGATCGTCTCCAGATTACGAACTTCCTGTTTGAGCGTTGGCATATGATGTGTTCCTCGCTTTCTGAAATAGCATGTTGTGATGTTGATAAAAGGTAACTGTTCAGCTGTTCCTTCTCTGCTGTATACGTATATCTGTCCCGGTAAGCTTCAGCATGTCATAGTGCTGAAAAACGCGGGAAAATACACGGTCGGAGTATCGGATCCTAATTTCATCCAGAGTTGTAAAATTGGTGGATATGATTACTGCTTTGCGGTTGCACATTCGTTCATTCACAATATTGAACAGATGCGATTTTGTAAAGTCCGTATCATATTCCGCTCCCAGATCATCGATAATCAGAAGATCGGAATGGTAGAGCGCATCAAACAGTTGGCTCGACAGCTCTTTCTCATACATTTTGGATGAAATGTTCTCAAATAGTCTGATTGCACTGAAATAAATCACAAATTTGCCTTGATCAATCAGTTCTTTTGCAACACAGTCGGAAAGAAAAGATTTTCCCGTACCTACTGTACCATAAAAGAGGAGATTGCGGTAGTCCGAATTGAAGTTATTTATGAAATTTTTACAAGTTTCTACGGCACGTTGAAATAGCTCTAAGTCATTTCCTTGATAATAATCATAGGAAAGATGGGAAAAATTGTTGGTTTTAAGAAGATCACTTATTTGCGAGGCATCATATAAAAGTTCGACCTCCAACTTACGAAAGCAGGAGCATTTCCTGCCGTCAATATATCCGGTATCCCGGCAGGCTTCACAGGTATAGTGCGGTTCCAGATAATCCACAGGATATCCTGCGCCTGTAAGGAGCTGCAGCTTCAAAGATTTCGTATTTTCCAGCTTTTGATGAAGCGTATCAAGTTGTTCTTTTTTGGATACTTTCCGGCTGTTCCCGGGATCCAGAAGTATGCGGGCGTGTTCCATGGAAGTAGAAATAATCTTTTGATCAAGTTCCTGAAATTCGGGAATCTTCTGATAGACTTCCGACTTCCGTTGTTCCAGCTGATAATCATTTTCAGCTCGCCGTTTTTCATAGATACGGCTGATAAAGTTATATTCCTGATTAGTTAAAGGCATAGAAGTTCCCTTTCAATGGTTTAATTACCGGTCAATGCTTTCTTTACTTTCTCTAATGCGACAGCTTCCAATTCAGCAAAGTCATAATCGTGCTGTTCAATATTACAGAAAGAACCGGACGATTTTTTCGGGGGTGTGTAAGCGGACTGACGAGCAGTATTGATCTTGGATCTTCGGGCTGCTTCAGCAATATTAAGTTCCTTCAGGGATCGGATATTGTCATTCCGCCAGGATTCCAGTATGGAATTGGCATAGGAAAAACGGTTTGTGTCCGTCTTCATGACGGTGCGGTTGCACGCTTCTTCAATTAGTTCCATGGAATAAGCGCATTCTCCGACCCAGTGGTTGATATATTCCTGCTCTTTTTTTGCGGGAAGTCCCTGCTTTCCAAGCAGCCTCATAATCTCAATGCTGGTATTTTGGTCAACGGAGGAGCGCTGTGCCTGCTGGAAGGATTTCGCCTGTTTGATATTGACGATGCCCGCTTCATACCAGCGGATGGCTGTCTGTTCTATAATACGGAAATTTTTCTGACCTTGTCCAATGCAGTATTGTAGAAGGTAATCAGTAAGATCCAGCGCAAAACCAAGACGGTCATAGATAAAAAGGAGCGTCTTGATCTCCGGACCGCTGATGGTGCGTCCGGTATATTGCTGCGCGGCAAAAAGAAGCTGCCTGCTTTCGGGATTCTCCTGAAAGGCAGCGATATCTTCCAATGTGTAAGAATTTTTTTCCGTTGCATAATCCAAGAAAACCGGCTTTGGTTTGTCAGGGACAAGCTCCAAAGCGGGAGAAGCTTCCGTGGATGGCATAACTGCTGCAGATGGTGCAGCGGCAACAGCCGGNNGGTTATGGATGAGAAATCTTCTACGGTTTCTGCGGTATCCGGCATGGCGAGACTGCACAGCCGGATGCCGGTGATGTTATGGCGGCTGTCATAATCAATAGAAAGCAGGCGTAGCTTTTCCCAATAAGTAAGCGCACGGATGATATCTTTTTCCGTGTGATTAAATTTATCTGCAATTTCGGCAATATCAGTAGGAAGGTTGGCGCTGACCATGCGCAGCAGATAAAGATATACTTTGAGCTGTGCATCGTTGGCATCTTTCATATACTGATCAATGAAACGATTTGATAACACCGTGTATCCGTCAGAGGAATCCGATGTGATGTTTAATGGTATCATATTTACTCTCCATGCGATAACTTCCATAGACGGAAGTCCTGTAAGAGAATTATACCACACCCGAATAAAAAATCAATAGCTGCAAATCGCCTCAGAGCCTTATTTTATGGGGGTTTTACGGCGATGTGGATAATGTGGATATTGTGAATGGAGCATCGACATAATATGTAGAAATTTGTCGATGGATGCCTGTTTTCTATGAAATATTTTCGTTTGCTGATTTGGAGATCTGGATGTTATGTAAACAAAAATATCCACATTTTTAGGCATCACGATAAACGCTTAAAAATGTAGATATTGTGGATAAATTACTTTCCGAGGATAGATTCGCCGATTTTAACGACATCTCCGGCGCCCATAGTTATCAACAGGTCGCCCTCTCCGCAATTTTGTAAAATAAAATTTTCGATGTCGTCAAACAGTGAAAAGTAACAGCATTTCGCGCCCAGGGCATCCAGCTTTTCCTTTAAATCTTTCGAGGAGATACCGATGGTATTTTTCTCCCTTGCGGCATAGATATCCGTCAGGATCACAAGGTCAGCCGCGGAAAGCGCCTCGGCAAAATCATCTAAAAATGCTTTGGTGCGTGTATAGGTATGCGGCTGGAAGACGCATACAAGCCGCTTGTGGGGATATCCCTTCGCTGCGTTCAGGGTAGCGCGGATCTCCGTTGGATGATGCGCATAATCATCAATGATCGTAATGCCGCCGATTTCTCCCTTGCGCTCGAACCGCCGGTCGGTTCCGCTAAAGGTNNAAAGGAAGAAAGCCCTTTTTTGATCGTATCGGTGTCAAAGCCCAAAAGCTCCGACAAGGCAATGGCTGACAGTGAGTTATATACATTATGGATGCCGACGACAGAAAGCTGTATAGTTTCCGGCTCGCCGTCCGGACGGTGGAGCACATAGGAAGCGCAGCCGTCTTCTGCAAAGGTAATATCAGATGGATAATAATCGCTTTGACTGGTGCTGCCGAAGGTGATAATCCTGCAGGAAAGTCCTTTGGTGATCTCTTCCAGACGTTCAATATCCCCATTGATGATCAGAGCGCCGTCAGCCGGAAGGAGCGAAGCAAAACGGCGGAAGGAATCGCGGATCTCATGGATATCCTTAAAAAAGTCCAGATGGTCTTCTTCTATATTAAGTATAATGGCAAGCTTTGGAAAAAAGCTTAAATAGCTGTTCGTATATTCACAGGCTTCCGTAACAAAATATTCTGAATGTCCTATCCGCAGGTTGCTGTTTATGTTTTTTAAGATGCCACCGATAGAAAGCGTGGGATCCGTATCCGCAGTTAGAAGGATTTCCGATACCATGGAGGTCGTCGTCGTCTTTCCGTGAGTGCCGCTGATGGCAATGGGGATCCGGTAATTCCGCATAAGCTGTCCTAAAAGCTCCGCGCGGCTCAGGGCAGGGATGCCTCGGCTGCGGACTTCGGCAAGTTCGGGATTATCTTCCCGGATCGCTGCAGTATAGACGACAAGATCGGTGCCGTCTTTGATATTGTCTGCGCTCTGTCCATAATATATATCGGCGCCGAGGGATTCCAGATGCTTTGTCAGGGCAGAAGACCGGCTGTCGGAGCCGCTGATTGTAAATCCTCTGGATAAAAGGATCTCNNCCAGAACCGGAAACAGGGAAGCCGGCATCCAGAAGAATCTCTGCCAGACCGCTCATGCTGATGCCGCCGATTCCGATAAAATGGACGTGGATGGGAGTTTTAAAATCTATCTGATACATAGTGTCAATATGCTCCTTCTCGTTATGATCTTTACATAATCAGTATATTCTTAAAATAATTTTTGCCACACAATTTATTATACTCACAAAATAATGGATGTAAAGTAAAAGCTTTAGATCAAAAAATAAGAAATTTAAGATGGTTTAGACACGGGAGATCAAGGTGACAATTTTTTGACGCATAATTTGTGTTGATTTTACAATTAATAACTTGTAGATGCATAGATCGTCGCAGCAAATCCATGGTTCAAAACGCAAATTTAGCAATTTTCACAAAAATACAAGGCGGTTTATGACAAAATGTTTTAAAAACCAGGGGTAATTGAGGGATTTCATTATATAAAATTTACAAAAAAATTTCATTTTCTGCGAAAAAATATTTGGAAAAATATTCACTTTCACAAAAAGCTATGTTATAATGGAAAAGGTAATTACTGGTAAGAAATTATAAAATGGGTAAGGTTACAAATCTACTATGACAGAGGTGATGACATGATCAAGAAAGAAATGATTGCCATGTTGCTTGCCGGTGGTCAGGGCAGCAGACTGGGTGTGCTGACAAGGAAGATGGCGAAACCAGCAGTTTCTTTTGGCGGAAAGTACAGAATCATAGATTTTCCGTTGAGCAACTGTATTGATTCAGGCGTTGATACGGTGGGCGTGTTGACACAGTATCAGCCGCTTCGGCTGAATACGCATATCGGTATCGGTATTCCGTGGGATCTGGATCGTAATATCGGCGGTGTGACAGTGCTTCCTCCGTACGAGAAGAGCGCGAACACAGAGTGGTATACCGGAACAGCGAATGCAATTTATCAGAATATTGCGTACATGGAAAGCTTCAATCCGGAATATGTGCTGATCTTATCCGGCGACCATATCTATAAGATGGATTATGAAGTTATGCTGGATTTCCACAAGGCGAATGGCGCAGAGGTGACGCTGGCAGTTATGCCGGTTCCCCTTGAGGAAGCAAAACGTTTTGGTATCGTCATTACGGATGACAATCACAAGATCGTTGATTTTGAGGAAAAACCGGAGCACCCGCGCAGCAATCTGGCTTCTATGGGTATCTACATCTTTACATGGAAGACGTTAAAGGAAGCGTTGATCGCGAAGGCGGATCAGCCGGCGCTTGACTTTGGCAAGCATGTCATTCCTTACTGTCATCAGAATCAGTCTCCGATCTATGCTTATGAGTATAATGGATACTGGAAGGACGTTGGAACGCTCCATTCTTATTGGGAAGCCAATATGGAATTGATCGACATCGTGCCGGAGTTTAATCTGTATGAAGAATATTGGAAGATCTATACCAAGTCGGATGCGCTTCCACCGCAGTATATTTCATCAGACAGTGTGGTAGAGCGAAGCCTGATCGGCGAAGGTGCGGCGATCTATGGTGAGGTATATAATTCCATCATCGGATGTAATGTGGAGATCGGAGAAGGCACGGTCGTACGGGATTCCATCATTATGAATGAGACGGTGATCGGCGCTCATTGCGAATTAAACAAGACAATTATAGCAGAGAATACTACGATTGAAGATGATGTCCAGACCGGTATTGGCGAGGAAGTAGATAATGAAACAGACCCGCATATATACAATCACGGACTTGTCTGTATCGGAGAACATACCACGGTTCCCGCGGGCGTTAAGATCGGTAAGAATACGGTCGTATTTGGTGAGACGGAAGCTTCGGATTATCCTAACCAGACACTTGCCAGTGGTAAATCTCTGATAAAGGAGGGCGATAAAGCATGAGAGCGATGGGTATCATTTTAGCCGGCGGCGGCGCAAAACAGAGCAGAATGGGAGAACTTGCAGGCAGACGTGCCGTGGCGGCAATGCCGATTGCAGGCAGCTATCGAAGCATTGATTTTTCACTCAGCAACATGACAAACTCCCATATTCAGAAGGTTGCAGTCCTGACACAGGACAATGCCAGAAGTTTAAATGAACATCTTAGTTCCTCCAAATGGTGGGATTTCGGCAGAAAACAGGGAGGGTTGTTTGTATTTACACCTACGGTAACCAGCGAAAATAACTCCTGGTATCGTGGAACGGCGGATGCCATTTACCAGAACCTTTCCTTTTTAAAAGAAAGTTNNCAGGAAGCAGGGCGGTCTGTATGTATTCACACCGACCAGGACGGCGGAAAACAGCGACTGGTATCGTGGTACGGCGGATTCCATTGCGCAGAATCTGGAATTCTTGAAGGACAGCCATGAGCCTTATGTGGTGATCGCATCCGGCGACTGCGTTTATAAGATGGATTACAATAAGGTGCTGGAATATCATATCGAGAAGAAGGCTGATATCACGGTCGTATGTAAGGAATTTGGCAATGATGTCAATGTTGAGCGGTTCGGCTGCGTAAAGACGGACGAAGACGGAAGGATCAGGGAGTTTNNGAGGAGAAGCCGGTAAAAGCAAACTCGCACACCATTTCCTGCGGTATCTATGTGATACGCCGGAGGCAGCTGATCGAGATGATTGAAAAGGCTGCCGGAGAAGGACGGTATGATTTTGTCAATGACATTCTGATCCGTTATAAAGATCTGAAGAGGATCTATGCGTATAAGATGACGGATTACTGG
>DLOQ01000132.1:4179-5231 GCA_002479655.1 Lachnospiraceae bacterium UBA7480 | reverse complement strand
CAGGTGCGCAACAGCCTGATCTCCAGCGGAAGCATTATCAACGGAGAAGTTGAGAATTCAGTCATTTTCAAGAAGGTATTTGTAGGGAATAACTGTACTATAAAAAATTCTATCATCTTAAATGATGTATATATTGGGGATAATACACATATTGAAAACTGCATCGTGGAGAGCCGTGATACAATACGCGCTAATTCATTCCACAAGGGAGAGGACGGAATCAAGGTAGTGGTAGAGAAGAACGAACGATATGTCATCTAAGGATGAGATCATCAAAAGATGATGCATCTTTGGCGGTAAGGGGGTAAGCGCATATGACAATAACCGATGTTAGAGTTCGCAAAGTTGAAAGAGAAGGAAAGATGAAGGCCGTTGCTTCTATCACGATCGATGGCGTGTTTGTAGTGCATGACATCAAGATTATTGAAGGAGACAGGGGATTATTTATCGCTATGCCTAGTAAGCAGGCGCAGGATGGTACTTATCGGGATATTGCCCATCCGATTACCACAGACACCAGAGAGATGATACAAAACATGGTAATTAGTAAGTACAATGAAGCGCTGGCAGAAGAGTGATTACAGATTAGTTTTGCCGGAGCAATGAGGAGGGCTGCCAAATGGCGGCCCTTTCTGTTGTTAAATTATTTATAGATATACGGTTTGGTTTATGTTAATATAAATAAAGTATATTCTTTTTGGAATGATGAATCCAATGAATTAGAAACTATTACAAAATCATCTGGTGATTCCGGATAATGAATCAATGTTGGAATAAGTAAAAGGTCATGGAAAGGCATGGCGTGTCATCGCAGTAAAACTNNGACATGGAGGATTAGTATGTATATTATAGCAGGTCTGGGGAATCCGGGCGGTCAGTATCGTAATACAAGACATAACGTAGGATTTGCAGCGGTCGATCGTCTTGCGGATCAGTATCAGATCGATATCGGTGAAGTCAAGCATAAGGCGTTGTCCGGCAAGGGAAGGATCGGCAGTGAACGGGTGGTTCTTGTAAAGCCTATGACATTCATGAATCTGAGCGGGGAAGCG
>DLOQ01000132.1:0-4092 GCA_002479655.1 Lachnospiraceae bacterium UBA7480 | reverse complement strand
ATCAAGAATATCATAGCGCAGCTTGGTACGGAGGAGTTTAAAAGGATCCGGATCGGCGTTGGTGAGAAGCCGAAAGGGTATGATCTGGCGGATTATGTGCTGGGACATTTTTCTAAAGAAGAAAGCGTATTAATGGAAGAAAGCTGTCAACGCGCGGCGGAGGCGGCGCGTGTGATCATGGAGCAGGACATTGATGCTGCGATGAATGCATATAATAAAAAGTCTGATGTTCAAATATAAATAGTTGTTACATGGAGGATTACCATGGAATTGCTTCATTTTCCGCTGCAGGGCGCGGAATGGTATCTGCGTATGCAGGAACAATTGCATAATGACCGCGTCCGTATTGCGGCAGGCGGCTGCGTGGTNNTCAGAAGCTCCATTTGATTGCGGCGTGCAACGCGCCGTTTCAGACGGGGCTTATCATTACTTACAGTGAGCTGCGGGCCAGAGAGATTTATGAGGAATACCGCTTCTATGATAAGAACGTCTATCTGTATCCGGCAAAGGATCTGATCTTTTATCAGGCGGATGTGAACGGCAAGCAGATGGTGATTGACAGGATGCGGGTATTCAGGGCGCTCCTTTCCGGAGAGCGGATGGTGATCGTCACTACATTTGATGCGCTGATGGAGCCGGTCCTGCCCAGGGAAGTGCTGGAAGATCATGTGATCACGATCGTAAAGGGCGGTATCGTGGAAGAAAAGGCGGTTGCGATCAAATTGACCGCGATGGGATATGAGAGAAATTATCAGGTAGAGGCTCCCGGTCAGTTTTCCATCCGTGGCGGCATCATCGATATCTTTGATCTGACCCAGGAGAATCCCTGCCGTATTGAGCTGTGGGGAGATGAGGTAGAGTCGATCAGAAGCTTTGATGTATTAAGCCAGCGCTCCATAGAAACGCTGGATGAGATCGCGATCTATGCTGCGACGGAGATGATACTTTCGGGTACGCAGAAGGCAGAGGGATTTCATAAGATCGAAGCAGACGCAAAAAAGCTGATGGAGCGTTACAGGGCGGAGTTTAAGACCGAAGAAGCGCACCGGATCAGCCTCCTGATAAAGGATCTGGAGCATCAGCTTTTAGAGATGGATCAGATGACCAATTTGGAAGGGTATATTCATTATTTTTATCCGGACACTACCACTTTTTTAAAGCTGTTTGATGAGAAGCAGCTTTGTGTTTATCTGGATGAACCGGCGCGGATCAGGGAACATGCGGCGGCAGTAGAGCTTGAGTTTCGTGAGAGTATGATGCACCGTCTGGAAAAAGGATATATCCTGCCGGGACAGATGGATATCCTGAGGGGAGCGGAGGAGACGGCGGCAGAGCTTTCGGGAAGACGCAGTATCTCGCTTTACAGCTTGCTGGGAAATGACGCGTTGTTTGATTATGATGCTTCTTATACATTGAATACAAGGAGCGTGCCATCTTATCATGGCAGCTTTTCCGGTCTTCTGGAGCATCTGACGGATCTTAGAAAACAGGGATACCGGGTGGTCATCTTATCTACGTCCAGAACCCGCGCGCAGCGTCTTGCGAAGGACATCACCGAAGAAGGCGTGATTGCCAATTATACGGAAAATGAGGAAAAGAAGCTGCAGCCGGGAGAGATCGTCACATATTACGGAAGGCTCAGGACGGGATATGAATATCCGGGGCTGAAATTTACAGTGATTGCGGAGACGGATATCTTCGGACAGGAGGTCAAAAAGAAGAAAAAACGCGCTAAATATACCGGTGGGACGAAGATCCGCAGCTTTGACGAGCTGCATGTGGGCGACTACGTGATCCATGAAGATTATGGTGTGGGCATCTATCGGGGCATCGAGAATATCGAAGTGGCGCATGTGCGCAAGGACTATATGAAGATAGAGTACCGGGATGGCGGCATCCTCTATGTCTTGGCGACGGCACTGGATATCATCCAGTTTTATGCCGACCGCGATGCGAAAGCGCCGAAGCTGAATAAGTTGAATACACAGGAATGGAAAAAGACCAAGGCAAAGACAAGGCTTGCCGTCGGAGAGATCGCAAAGGAGCTTGTGTCATTATATTACAGGCGGCAGCGCAAGACGGGCTACTGTTATTCCAAGGATACGCTATGGCAGAAGGAATTTGAGGAGATGTTTCCTTATGAGGAGACGGAGGATCAGTTAAATGCAATTATGGCTGCTAANNCCAGATCAGTGCGATCACCGCGACGAAGGAAGATATGGAAAGCAGTAAGATCATGGATCGGCTGATCTGCGGGGATGTGGGATTCGGTAAGACGGAGATTGCGATCAGGGCGGCATTTAAGGCGGTGCAGGAGGGCAAGCAGGTTGCCTATCTGGTGCCGACTACGATCCTTGCGCAGCAGCATTATAATACGTTTGTCGAGAGGATGAAAAACTATCCGGTCAGAATAGATATGCTATCGCGTTTTTGTACGGCAAAGGAGATCCGGACGACGTTATCTGATCTGAAAAAGGGACTGGTGGATATTTTGATCGGTACGCACCGGGTGCTGTCAAAGGACGTAGCNNGAACACACCGGCTGCTTTCTAAGGATGTGGAATTTGCAGATTTGGGACTTCTGGTCATTGATGAGGAGCAGCGTTTTGGCGTGACGCATAAGGAAAAGATAAAACAGATGAAGGAAAATGTTGATGTGCTTACCCTGACGGCGACGCCGATCCCCAGAACCCTGCATATGAGCATGATCGGCGTGCGTGATATGAGTGTTTTAGAGGAAGCGCCTCAGGATCGTCTGCCGATCCAGACGTATGTAATGGAATACAATGAAGAAATGGTCCGGGAAGCGATCGTACGCGAGCTGGCAAGGAAGGGACAGGTATATTATGTCTTTAACCGTGTGGAAGGGATCGAAGAGATGACGAACAAGATCGCAAAACTTGTGCCGGAAGCAAGGGTCGCATTTGCCCATGGTCAGATGAGGGAGACGGAACTGGAAAATATCATGATGGATTTTATCAGGCAAAAGGTAGATGTTCTTATTTCGACAACGATTATAGAAACCGGGCTTGACATTCCCAATGTTAATACGATGATCATACATGATTCCGATACGTTTGGACTTTCACAGCTGTATCAGCTCAGGGGAAGGGTAGGACGTTCCAACCGGACTTCCTATGCGTTTTTGATGTATCGGAAGGATAAGCTGTTGAAGGAGGTCGCGGAGAAAAGGCTGACGGCGATACGTGATTTTACGGAGCTGGGCAGCGGCTATAAGATCGCCATGCGCGATCTGGAGATCCGAGGGGCGGGAACCTTGCTCGGTAAACAGCAGCACGGACATATGCAGGCGGTCGGGTATGATCTGTACTGTAAGATGCTGGAGGAAGCGGTCAGAGAGGAGCAGGGATTGGAGAAAGTCTCTGATACCACAGTATCGATCGATCTGGATGTAGATGCATATATCCCGCAGGAGTATATTGTCAATGAGGTGCAGAAGCTGGATATCTATAAGCGGATCGCATCGGTGCGCAGCGAGGCGGATTGTGATGAGATGCGTGATGAACTGCGCGACCGTTTTGGCGCGGTTCCCGATCAGGCGGAAAACCTTCTGCGGATCGCATGGCTTAAGGCAATGGCGGGAGACCTTTATATTACAGAGATCCGCGGAAAGGCAGGCAGGGTGCGTGTCATTATGCAGCAGAAGGCTCCGGTCACCATCGAAGAGATTCCGGTCCTGCTCAATGAATATGCAGGCAGTCTGAAGATGCAGCCTCAGGGACTTCCGGAGTTTATCCTGACCTATGAGATTGATGGACTTGTGGAAAAGGATGAAAAGCTTTTATTGGACCAGACGGAGCGGCTTCTGCGGAATATGAAGATGCTGTATCCCGGACAGAAGGTGTGTGAAATAAAAGATGCATGAGAAAACGGCAGATAAAACGCGCTGCTGGATGAGAAAGATCGTTAATATTTGGAAAATTTAGAAAAAATATAAAATTATTAACTTTATGCTGAAAAGTATGTTATACTAATGTATTATACAGAAGGTAATTGCGGAAGAGTTATGTAAACCTCATGGGCAAAATCATGGAATGAAAAATGATGAAGCAATTGTTTCGCAAACGCCTA
>DLOQ01000130.1:5301-15538 GCA_002479655.1 Lachnospiraceae bacterium UBA7480 | reverse complement strand
AAACACTTGACTAAATAGGGATGGTTGTTATCTGGGTTGCGGCTTTTGCTATTTTTCTTGCGGCGGTTTCCTTGATTGCAGCATTCCGCGTCCGCGCATTGCGGATACAGTCACAGCAGGATGCGGTCGTGGATTCGGAACAGACACCGGAGACTACTGAACCGGAAGCGGTAACGGAACAGACACCGGAGACTACTGAACAGACACCGGAAATTATTGAACAGGGAGCAGCATCGGAGCAGGTGGAAGAAATTGTGGATCCGGCAGTATGGCGTGCGGAAAATTCCGGTGGACTGGGGATGCCCGGACAGCCGGACTGGGAGGAACAGGGATTGACTTTGATTGCACATCGTGGATATTCCTCGGAATTTCCTGAGAATACGATGCCGGCCTTTGAAGGTGCGCTTGATATCGGTGTCGATTATATTGAAACGGATGTCCAGATGACAAAGGACGGGCGGCTGGTTTTGTTTCATGATGACGATCTTGTGCGTATTACAGGTGTAGAAGGCGTTGTTTCGGATTATACTTATGAGGAATTGAGTGCGATGGATGCCGGCAGTTGGTTTGACAGCGCACATGAGGGCGTACGGATCCCGACGCTGGAAGAATTGTTATTAGTGCTTAGGGATTCCGATTGCAGGCTTTATTTGGAACTGAAAGACATCGGAGATGTGGATGGTTTTGAAGAAAAAGTGCTTCGGGAAGTGGAGCAGTATGGTATGCTGGATCGGTGCGTATTTGCCTCTTTCCGTTATGGATATTTGGAACATTTAAAGACGTTAGATCCGGATGTTAAGATACTATATAATACATCTTCCGCAGATGCCGCGCTGACGGAGCAGTATCCGGCGGAATACTACGGATTGTATAAACAGATCGCGACAAATGAGGTAATAGAGGCGATTCATGCATCGGGAGCGACGGCGTATATCTGGACGGTGAATACACCGGAAGAACTTATCGCTGCAAAGACGGCGGGTGCTGATGGGATCGTGACCAATTATTCCGGACTGATGAAGGTGCTAAGATATCAGGCGTATTCTTTTATAACGGACAATTATGCGAGGTCGATCACACTGCCGGGACTTTATGAACCGGAGCTTCCGCAGGAATGTGATGATATGGTGTGGCAGGGTCTGACTTTGGCGGGCGATGGCAGTCTGGTAGTCTCTGCATACAGTAAATCAGGGCAGAACAGCATTCTTTATGTTATGGATCAAACAGGGCGTCTTCAGAGTATCGTGGATACGGGGACAAAAGCGCATATGGGCGGCATTGCTTATGATAGCGCGCGTGATCTTCTCTGGATGACCGGTGAAACAGGGACGGTATGGGCGGCTCCTTGGTCCGCGGTATCGGATGGAGATTTATCAGGAGATGCCGTTGTTTCCTTTGATGCAGGTCTTTTGAACCACAACGGCTCTAAGGTAGCGAGCTTTCTTGGCGTCAATGGGGACAGGCTGTATGTGGGCTCTTATGTAGATGGCGCTGCCGGCCGCTTAAACTGTTATGATATTTCCGATGCGGGAAACCCGCAGCTGCTATCAACGGTGGTGATCCCGGAACGTATCCAGGGCGTGACTTTTAGCACGGACGAAGCAACAGGATCGACCTATATGTATCTTAGTCAGAGTTGGCAGGTGGCAGATGCCTATTTATTAAAATATGAATATCGCGATGAGACGGCAGTTTATGCAGTGCCATTGGAAAGACATTTGTTGCCTGAGGGCGCTGAACAGATACTTGCGGCATCTGATGGTTTTTATATATTGTTTGAATCCGCGGCAAGACCGTATCGTGCGACTGCCAGGATCGTCAATGATCAAATCTATGTGCTTCAATTTGGCATCCTTTCCAGTGCAGCCGGTGAAGCTCCCCTTCCGTCTGGAAATTAACAAAATGATTTTGCCGGAGCGCTTCATAAAGCACGATACTGACCGCGTTGGATAGATTTAGAGAGCGTATTTCGCTAAGCATCGGGATGCGAATGCAGTTTTCTTCATTATCCACAAGGATCTCTTCAGGGATACCGGCGCTTTCCTTTCCGAACATGATATAATCATCCATGCCAAAGGAAACCTCCGCGTAAGTTTTGTGTGCCTTAGTCGTTGCCATATAGATCTTTGCGTGGGGATTTTTGGAAAGAAAATCCTGATAATCAGCATAACATTCATAATCCAGATGTTCCCAATAATCCAGTCCGGCACGTTTCAGTTCTTTTTCGCCGATCCGAAAGCCAAGGGGCTCGATCAGGTGTAGCTTTGTCCCCGTTGCAACGCAGGTTCTCCCGATATTTCCTGTATTTGCCGGAATCTCCGGTTCGTGAAGCACAATATTCATAAGTAATCTCCGTTTCATGCAATTCAGCTATATATTATCCGTGGTCTCGTGTTTTATATTGTCAGTTTAGATTTCATTATCTTCAGTATTTATCTCTGCGGAGATCGGCAGCGAAAAGATAAATTCCGTTCCTACCCCTTCCGTACTGATGACATTGATATTCTCCCCATGGGCGCGGATGATCTCGCGGGTGATGGAAAGTCCCAGACCCGTTCCTTTTTTATCCTTTCCTCGGGAAATATCGGTTTTATAAAAGCGGTCCCAGACAAGATGGATACTGTCTTTGGGTATGCCGATGCCGCTGTCCTTGACGGAAACAAATATTTTATTATGTTTTTCCGTGGTCTCTATTTTAATGAGTGAATTCCTATGGCTGAATTTGATCGCATTGTCCAGCAGATTGTAGATCACCTGCTGCACTTTGGTAAGATCCGCATAGACAGAAAATGTTTCTCCGGTCAGGGTCAGTTCAATGCCGATATTTTTCTCGCGGCATTTTCCTTCAAAAGTAGATACGGTCCGTCGGATCACGCCATTGATATCAAAATCCGTCCTTTCCAAAATCATTCCCTGGGTATTTAGATTATTTAACGTCAGTAAACTATTGGTCAGTTTGATCAGACGGTCGGATTCGTTGATAACAATATCAATATATTTTGGGTACATTTCCACGGGGATCGTGCCGTCCTGCATGGCTTCCAGATACCCTTTGATAGAGGTCAGAGGGGAACGGAAATCATGGGATACATTGGCCACGATATGCTTCTGGTTATCTTCTCCTCTGGCCAGTTCGGAAGCCATATAGGACAGGGAGGCTGCAAGGTATCCGATTTCGTCTTCGCTTTCCACCTGTATCTCATAGTGGAGGTTGCCGCTTGCATATTGCTCTGTCGCGGTGATGATCTTGCGCAGGGGGATATATACCATCTCTGAAAAAAAGATCAGGATGATCAGGGAAAGAAGCAGGATCACGCCCAGCATCAGATAATCAATATTCAAAAAGTTGTTGCCTTCATTTTGGATCAAAGACATATCATAATGGATGATGATATAGCCGTGTACCGTATATCCGGTGATGATAGGGACGGACACGGTAAGCTGCTCCTGTTCGAAGTAGCCGTAAAAATTGCCGACGGAATAATAAGAGCCTGACACGGTGGTCGGATCAAAGCCCTCAATCACAGCCGGGGAATCAATATTGATGGGGGTGGAAGAATCCAAAACAATAGTACCCGAAGGATTGATGATCCAGATCATTGTATTGTCCATCTGCGCAAGCAGATCGATCTGTTCCTTTGCCGTGACAAGTGATATCTGGTTGTGGTATAGATCGCTGCCATAATTTTCCGCAATGATCGATGCGGATTGATAAAGATCTCCCGCCTTGCGTTTTAGGCATTGATCTACCACCATCTCCTGCATAAAGGTGGTAACGACCACAAATCCGAAAAAGGCAAAGATAAGATATGCAATTATTAATTTAAAATATAAAGTTTTCCGCATAGCAGTTATCTACATTCCTTTATCCGTGCATTTTTTTAGGCCATGGTTTCAAATTTATAGCCGATCCCCCAGATCGTCGTGATCTTCCAGGCGTTGTGATCCTTGATCTTCTCTCTTAATCGTTTGATATGTACATCTACCGTACGGGTATCGCCGGCATATTCATATCCCCAGATCTGGTCTAAAAGCTGCTCCCTGGTAAATACATGGTTCGGAGAAGCTGCCAGAAAATATAAGAGTTCCAGCTCTTTTGGGGGCATCTCGACCTTGCGGTTCATATAGACGACAGTATAATTGGTCCGGTTGATGGTAAGATCAGGATATCGTACTTCCTGCGAATCGGCTGCCGGCGGTGCAGTCGGGGCAGTAGACGGTTTATAACGCCTAAGAACCGCCTTGACCCTGGCAACCAGTTCTTTGGAATCAAACGGTTTTTCCATATAGTCATCCGCTCCCAGTTCCAGTCCGAGGACCTTGTCAAATACTTCTCCTTTGGCGGAAAGCATAATGATGGGAGTGGTGGATTTTGCACGGACTTCACGGCAGACCTGATATCCGTCAATGCCGGGCAGCATCAGATCCAACAGGATGATGTTCGGGTCAAAGGAAGCGACGGCGGCAAGTGCGGCTTCGCCGTCTCCGACAATCTTTGTCTCAAAACATTCTTTTGTCAGGTAAAGGCTGATCAGCTCTGCAATGTTGGCATCGTCATCTACAATCAATATTTTTTGTTTCGTACTCACTTGATTTCCTCCGTTATATTAAAATTTCTTAGGTATTGCCGTATTACGGGCATCTGCGTGTTTAAAATTCCACGACCGTAACGCCTGCGTCTCCCTCGCCCGGCTGCGCGAGATGGTATGTTCTGATATAAGGGCAGCCGTCCAGATAGGTATGGATACCCTTACGCAAAGCGCCTGTACCTTTGCCATGGATGATGCGGATGCTTGGCAGATGGCAGAGATAAGCGTCGTCTATATGTTTATCGATCCTTGCAACCGCTTCATCTACAGTCATACCGATGACATTGATCTCCGCGGACATATTGGAGACCTTGGAAATATCCATCCTGCTGCTTCCGGAAGATGGATTGGAATAGCGTTGCTGCTGATACTTGGAAGCCTTGCCGGAGGTCTTGGAGGAGGAAGCCTGTTTGGCAAGCTCTCCGGGATCCGGTTTGAAAAGGTCGGATACATGCACCTTGGAGGTGATGATCCCGCACTGGACACTTACGTATCCGCGGCTGTCCGGACGGACTGTGATGGTTCCTGTCAGGTTCATGGATCTTATTTTGACAAAAGTTCCGGGAAGTGCCTCTTTTTCACTCAGCGGCTGTCCGGAGACCTTTGACTGTTCTTTGACTGCCAGAGAAGCATCCTTCTCTGCAATTTTTTGGCGGACATTCTGGCGCTTTTTCTCCATCGTCTGGATCTTCATCTGACCGCCCTGCTTTTGGAAGGCACGGATCGTTTCGTCTGCAACATCCTTTGCCTCTTTCAGGATATCCCGCGCTTCCTCCCGCGCTTCTCTTAAGATCCGGTCACGTTGTTCTTCCAGCTTTTCCTGCTTTGCTTCTATCACAGATTTCAAGTCTTCTATTTCTTTTTTGTAAGAGATGATTTCTTCCTGTTCCTTTTCGATCCGGATCCGCTGTGCCTCTAAGTCTGAGATTACATTTTCAAAGCTCTCTTCTTCCGTGCTGATATGCTGTTTCGCATCTTCGATGATAAAGTCCGGCAGACCTAATTTTTTGGAGATGGCAAATGCATTGCTCTTGCCGGGGATCCCGATCAACAGCCGATAAGTAGGGCGCAGGGATTCCACATCAAATTCACAGCTGGCGTTTTCTACAAAATCTGTGGAAAGCGCATAGATCTTCAGCTCGCTGTAATGAGTCGTTGCCATGGAACGCACGCCCCTGTCATGCAGGTGGTTCAGGATAGAGATCGCAAGCGCTGCGCCTTCCGTGGGGTCGGTGCCGGCTCCAAGCTCATCAAAAAGACACAGGCAGGAGTCGTCGGCGCGTTTCAGGATATCAACAATATTTGTCATATGGGAGGAAAAGGTACTGAGACTCTGCTCGATACTTTGTTCATCTCCGATATCTGCATAAACTTCCCTAAATATGGAAAGCATTGACCGGTCCAGCGCCGGGATATGAAGTCCTGATTGCCCCATCAGCGTCAAAAGTCCCACTGTTTTTAATGTAACGGTCTTGCCGCCGGTATTGGGTCCGGTGATGATCAGAAGGTCAAAATCTTCTCCCAGGCGCACATCGATTGGGACCGCTTTGGAGGCATCCAGCAGAGGATGTCTCGCCTGACGGAGTCTGATGATGCGCTCATCATTAAATATGGGACGTGTTGCATTTAATTTCATGGCATAGCCTGCCTTGGCAAAAATAAAATCCAGCAAAGTCAGAGTTTTCTGATCTTCAGAGATCACATCGGCGTAACCGGCGCACATACCGCTGAGCGAGGCAAGGATACGCTCTATCTCTTCCTGCTCCCTGATCTCCAGTTCGCGCAGCTGGTTATTCAGGTTCACGACTGCGGCAGGTTCGATAAATACCGTTGAACCGGTGGAGGACTGGTCGTGTATCATACCGGGTACCTGTCCCTTGTATTCCGCTTTTACGGGCAGGCAGTAGCGGTTATTCCGCATCGTGATCACAGCATCCTGCAGATAAGAACGGTAGGTGGAGTTCACCATGGAATTAAGCTGCGAGTGGATCCGTCCATTAATAACGCCGTATGATTTTCGTATGGAAGAAAGTTCATTGCTGGCGCTGCTGCTGATCTCATCCTCGGAGATGATACAGCGGAAGATTTCTTTGGAAAGGGCCGGAATCGGATCCAAACGCAGAAAATACTCTTCCAGTACATCGGGAGCCGCATCTTCTCTCTTGTCCGTTCCGTAATGTCTTACGGCAGCAGTACATTCCAGCAGTCTTGCAATATTCAGAAGCTCGGCGGCGGATAAAGATCTTCCGATATTCAATTCCTTGACGGTTCCCCGCAGATCCTTATTGGCGCCAAAAGACAGACGGTCATTTACAAAAAGCCGTTTCAGCGCTGCTTCGGTCTCGGACTGCGCATGCTCGATCCATTCCGGATTGGAGGAGGGGCGGAGCCGTTCGCACATCAGGCGGCCCGGTTCGCTTCCGGCGTATCCCGCAAGTGTACTTGTGATTTTTTCATATTCCAAAATGCCTATTATTTTTTCATTCATGGCTTTATTATAACATATCAAAGCCCATGACCGCAATCAAAGTAAAACCAAAATGTGGCTGGTTATTGTATTTTCATTGCAAATGGCATACAATAGCATTATAAAATTATAGGTATAATTTTTTAAAATTTAAGTAGAATCAATATTACACTTGTGATAAAATTATATATAGTTAATGAAGAAAGGAATCCGAAAAGTAATGGATTATCGCGGAGAGATTAAAGATTATATCCGTTTGGAGATAGAAATATTAGAGAAAATGGATATAGAAGCCATCAATGATGCGTTAAATCTTCTGCATGATACGCTGCAGAAGGAAGGCAATATCTATATTTTCGGCAATGGCGGCAGTTCGTTAACGGCATCCCATTTCCAGAATGATTTTAATAAGGGCATATCGGAAAACATGGTGAAGAAATTTCGGTTTCAGTGCCTGAATGACAATATAGCGACGGTCATGGCGATTGCCAATGATTTCAGCTTTGAAGAGGTATTCCGTTATCAGCTTACCGGAAGGATGAAGCCGGACGATATTGTGATCGCTATTTCGGGAAGCGGTAATTCCCGGAATGTATTAAATGCCGTAAAATATGCCAAAGAGCAGGATTGTAAAGTGATCGGGCTGACAGGGTATGACGGAGGAGCATTAAAAGAACTGTCAGATATTTCTTTGCATGTGCCGGTGAACAGCATGCAGATTACTGAGGATCTCCACATGATGCTGGATCATCTGATGATGTCTGTATTCAATAAGACATTATGCGGCATACAGCATGTAAGACCGTAAGATAAAGGAATATGTGAGCGCTTTAGGCGGAACATATGAAATATATCGGTAAAATAACGCGATATCAAAAAGTGCGGAGGGGGTTATCATATGAAGTTTATCCCAACNNAGAAACTAAAACCGGGGATGAGGCTTGCAAGGCCGATATTTAATAAACAGGGCGTTATGCTTTATGAACGCGATAGCAAACTGACGCCGCAGGGTATTAACAGCATCCGTAATTTTGAGTTGATCGGCATTTATATTTTGGAGCCTGCGGAACCGCTTCCGCCGATGACGGAGGATGACCGTGAATTTGAGCGGTTTCAGACGATGTCGGTTTTTGTGCTGCAGGAGATCATGGAAGATATTTTAAACGGCGAGCCGCCACAGAAGCTGAGGCAGTTTTCACAGGAGATCCTGGCCAAATTTTCAGTAAAAAATGAGAAGTTTACCTTTATGCAGAATCTGCGGAGCAAACGGGATATGGTTTATAAACATTCTTTGAATGTTGCGATCCTGGCAGCAGCCATTGCGGGTAAAATGAACATCAGTATTGCAAGACAGCGGTCTACCGTTATGACAGCGCTTTTGCATGATATCGGAAGATTTAATCTGTCAGAAAAGATCGCGCAGAAATCAGTGGCTGATCTGACGCCGGAAGAACAGGAAACGATATTTACCTGTCTGGAAAGCGGGTATCTCACATTGAGGGACAATGGAAATATCGATCATGAAGTTTTGCGGAATACGCAGACATTTATTAAGACTCTGCGGGAGATCAAAACTCTGGAAATGGGAAAGATGCTGACAAAGAATAACCTTGAGACGGAGATTTTAAAGGTAGCCTATTATTTTGATGAGCTGACGGCAATGAAATATGGGGAAGAGCCGCAGTCGGATATTGCCGCTTATCAGTATTTAAAGCATCCTAAAAATCAGATGAATTCACAGGTTGTCAAAGCGTTGACGCAGGTGATCCATATTGTGCCGCCCGGATGCAGTGTTCAGTTTACGAACGGAGATAAGGGGATCGTCTTGACGGAAAATGAAGATGACATTCTTCGGCCATTTGTGCTCAATTTCAGAAACAATCAGATTTATAATCTTTCGGATGGCAAGACGTATGAGAAGTTTCAGATCAAAGATGTGTTAAAGACACTGGATAATCGTTACCTTATGGTAGATGAGTATCAGAAATATCTGGATTCCCTGAAAAACGGAGAATGTAAATGAAAAAATATAAGGATATCCAGCCTTTATTTCAGAATAAATATCTCAATTTTTATCACATGGATGCATTGACTGATTCGGGAAAAACATTTGATTATTATTTTGCATCCAGAAATCCCAAGGATCGCATCAAAGCAGTGACAGGAAGCACAAGGGCAGAGGGAGTGGTCATCTATCCCGTCTGGAAGGAAGAACCGGATAAGATAGTGCTGATCAGGCAGTATCGTTATCCGATTGGAGACATGATGTATGAGCTGCCGGCAGGACTGATTGACGAAGGAGAGGACGCGCCACAGGCTGCCGTCAGGGAGATGAAAGAGGAGACAGGATTTACATTGGAGGTATATGACGGGGGAGCGGAATATTACCGTCGTCCGTTTTATATGGGGGCAGGATATACGGATGAGGCGTGTCAGGTGGTGTTTGGTTATGCAGGTGGAGTGTGGAATCGGCAGAAATTAGAGGAGACAGAATCGATCAGGGTTTTGCTGGCGGATAAACGGGAAGTCAGCCGGATTCTGACAGAAGAGAAGGTTTCTTTGAGGATGGCATATCTGATGATGAACTTTTTGCAATCGGATCCGGAAGACCCGTTTGCTTTTCTTTCCGGTTTCGCAAATATACAGGGTAAAGATTAGGCAATTACCAATAGGTTAAAGATATTAGAGAGGAAAACACATGATAAAGGAAAGTTTAAATGAAGCCGGTTGGAAGATGAAAGCTGCTGCCGGCAAGATTTATGATACAACAGTGCCATGTTCGGTAATGTCTGTGCTGCTGGACGCGGGCGTGATAGAAGATCCGTATTATCGGGAGAATGAAAAGGATGCGCTGGCGCTGTTTGAAAAGGATTACGAATTTTTCTGCAATTTTTCTGTCAGCGGCGCGCATATGCAGGAGGATATGATCGAGCTGGTATTTTACGGGCTGGATACGCTGGCGGAGATCTATCTGAACGGCAGGCTTCTTACGACCACTTCCGATATGCACAGAACATTTCGTTTTTCCGTAAAGGATCAGCTCCGGCTGGGAGCCAATGAACTTCGGGTGATACTGCGGTCACCGCTGGAATATCTTAAGAATTATAAATCTGAAAAAGGAAAAGAGATCGGTTATACCGCCTGCGGAGCAATTAAAGGGAATCAGTATCTTAGAAAAGCA
>DLOQ01000130.1:2568-5240 GCA_002479655.1 Lachnospiraceae bacterium UBA7480 | reverse complement strand
GGATCAGTCAGGAGTACCGGCGGGATGGCGTTATGGTGACGATCGACCCGGTTCTGCAGATGTTTGACAATATTCCGGTGGAGATAGAGGTTCAGATGACCGGACAGAAGCCGGTCACGGTACTGACAAGAATGCCTGAGGGTAACGGCGCGGTCACGTCTTATGGAGAAAACAAGATACAGATTATGGTCGAGCAGCCGAAGCTCTGGTGGCCGAACGGTATTGGTGAGCATCCTTTATATACCATCACGATTAGGGTCAAGAAGGCGGATTATCTTTATGATGAGAAGCTCCTGCGGATCGGATTGCGTACGTTGACGGTCAGCCGGCAAGAAGATGAATACGGAGAGGAGTTTGCTTTTTGCGTCAACGGCGTGAAGATCTTTGCTATGGGCGCGGATTATATTCCGGAGGATTGTATCTACTCAAGGATCACGAAGGAACGGCTTGCGATGCTGGTCGATAGCGCGGCGCGGGCTAATTATAACTGTTTAAGAGTATGGGGCGGCGGTTATTATCCTTCTGATGATTTTTATGATCTGTGTGATGAGTATGGCATCATCGTCTGGCAGGATCTGATGTATGCCTGCAATGTTTATGAGCTGACGCCTGAGCTGGAGGAAAATATCGTTGCGGAGACGCGTGATAATGTAGAAAGACTGCGCCACCATGCCTGCCTGGGACTTTGGTGCGGCAACAATGAGATTGAGTCCGGATGGAGCCACTGGCCTGATTTTCAGAAGGAAAAGCCTGCGCTTCGGGCGGATTATATCAAAATCTTTGAATATCTTCTTCCTAAGACGGTAAGGGAAATGGACAAAGATACATTTTACTGGCCTTCTTCCCCGTCATCAGGAGGATGTTTTGACGCGCCGGATGACGAGAACCGTGGTGATGCCCATTACTGGGAGGTATGGCACGGACAGAGATCCTTTGAGGAATACAGTAAGCATTATTTCCGCTTTTTATCAGAATTTGGTTTTCAATCGTTTCCATCCATGAAAACGATCAGTACCTTCACGGAGCCGCAAGATCACAATATCTTTTCTCCGGTTATGGAAAGCCACCAGAAAAATGGCTGGGCAAATGGAAGGATCTTATACTATCTGTCGGAAAATTTCCTATATCCGAAAGATTTTGAAAGTCTGCTCTATGTCAGCCAGATACTGCAGGGATTGGCAATCAAGTTTGGCGTGGAGCATTTCAGGCGGAACAGGGGAAGATGCATGGGCGCTTTGTACTGGCAGATGAATGATAACTGGCCGGTGGTGTCGTGGTCAAGCATCGATTATTTTGGACGCTGGAAAGCGCTGCATTATATGGCAAGGCGTTTTTATGCGCCCATCGCCGGAAGCATCCGAAAGGAAGGCAATAAGCTGACGGCTTATGTGGATAATGGAAGTCTTACGGATATTAATTGCAAGCTTGAGCTGCTGCTGTGGGATATGGATGGAAAGGAATTATCCCGCTATACGGAGAGCAAGAGAAGCTGTCATGGCAAGACCGTCGTATTTGAAACCTGTGATTTTACAAGAATGATAGAAAAGTACGGGGCACGCAATGTATACGCGGAGGCGGTGTTTATATACGGAGATGGTGTTATACAGGTTGAGGCGGAGACGTTTGCGCCTTACAAATACCTTGCGTTGAAGCCTGCCCGGATCAGACGGGAGATTATGGAAGAAGAGGATCTGTTTCGGATCACACTGACGGCGGATGCGTTTGCTCCTTTTGTATTTTTGGATTTAAAGGATGCTGACGGTATCTTTAGTGACAATGTATTTCATATTACGCCGGGATTTAATTATGAAGTGGTTTTGGAAAAGAGGGATATCTTTTACGGTGAAATACCGGATGCGGCAGCTTTGGTCAAGCAGCTGACGGTAACCTGTCTGCAGGATTCCTATTGGGAACAGGAGAAACAGGAGACGGAAATCGTATCGGCGGAAGACGCGCCGGTGGAAGAAAATGCGTTACCGGAAGCTGTAAAAGAAACAGCGAAAACTCATAATCTTCCAGAAACAACGAAACCGGTTGAAGTAGAGAAGCCGGTTGGATCTCAAGAGCCGGTCAAAGCCGAAGAATCGGTTGAAACTGAGGAACAGATCAAAACGGAAGATCAGATTAAGATTGAAAACCCGGTCAAAACAGAAAAACCGGTTACAATTAAAAATCCGGTTAGTGCTGTAGAACCAGTCAAAGCCGAAGAATCGGTTGAAACTGCGGAACAGATTAAAACGGAAGATCTGGTAAAGATCGAAAAAACGGTTACAACCGAAAATCCGGTCAAAGCCGAAGCCCCGGTCAAAGCCGAAGAACCGGTTAAAGTTGAAGAATCAGTTGAAACTGAGGAACCAGTAATAACAGCGGAGCCGATTGGAACCGAGGAATCGGTTATAACCGAAAAACCGGTTATAACTGAAGACCCGAAAGAAACAACATACGCAGCTTGGTTAGATAGCGAAGAATTTGACGAAGAAAAGGCGATACAGGAAGTTCTGGGACAGATCAAAAAGACGGTTCAGGAGCGCAACACGGGGTTGCTGCCGGTTATATCAGATGAAGTATTGAAGCAGGCAAGCGTGGCAGAACTGCCTAAAGAAGCATTGGAGCAGACAAGCGTAGCAGAACTGCCTAAAGAAGCATTAAAGCAGACAAGCGTAGCAGAACTG
>DLOQ01000130.1:0-2528 GCA_002479655.1 Lachnospiraceae bacterium UBA7480 | reverse complement strand
TCATCGGGAAGCAGAAAGAAAGACAGAAAGAAGAATCGAAAAGGGCGCAGATAAAAAGAGCATATATTAAGAAAAAGCATATCGGCGGATAAAGGGAAGCAGGGATCATGGGGATTACATTTCATGAAAAAGAAAGGGTATTTTGTATCGATACCCCTAATACATCGTATTTGATCGGCATTGCAGATGGGGCTGATCCGGCGGATGGCAGCAGCACAGGCATGGACAGCATAGGCACGTCTGTTAATGAAGATGCGTCTGCCCATGGCGATCGGTCTGTCTGCGGCGGTTATGTGGGACATATGTATTATGGGANNTGTTGAACTGCCGTATCTTCTCAGGATCGATGAGCCGCCCTATGTGCCGTCAGTGAATCAAAGGGATAAGCTTAGCTTTTTGGATTCTTTTCCGATGGAATATCCGACACACGGGATAGGAGATTTCAGGGAAGATTGTATGGAAGTGCGTACCAAAGCGGGGCATACGGCGTTGGAGCTTTCTTATGCCGGATATGAACTGCAAAAAGGAAAGCCTGCATTGGAAGGGCTTCCCGCGACGTTTGGAACAGAAGAAGACTGTGAGACGCTTTGTCTGATCCTGGAGGACAAGGTACTCTCTCTGAAGGTTGAGTTATATTACAGTGCATTTGCGGATAATGACGCGATTGCAAGAAGCGTCAGGGTGATCAATGAAGGCAGTGAGGAGATCTATCTGACCAAAGCGCTTTCCGCCTGTCTTGATATGGATAATAAAGAGTTTGAACTGCTGACGCTGCATGGATCGTGGGGCAGAGAACGTCATATGCAGCGTAATCCTATTGGCTACGGTTTTCAAGGATTATCCTCCGTCCGTGGCGAGACGTCCCATCAGCACCACCCGTTTTTGGGATTGCTGACCAAGGGGGCAACGCAGGAGGAAGGCGAAGTATATGGCCTTCATTTTGTTTATTCCGGCAATTTTACGGGACTGGTCTATCGGGGGCAGTTTGACAATATCCGCGCCATGCTGGGGATCAACGGCAGCGATTTTTGCTGGAAGCTGCTGCCCGGAGAAGCGTTTACCGCGCCGGAAGTGATCCTGACGTATTCCGCGCATGGACTTGGGGATATGACGAGATGTTACCATGACCTGTACCGGAATCATCTGATCAGAAGCAGCTATAAGGATCAGATGCGCCCCATCCTGATCAATAACTGGGAAGCGACGTATTTTGATTTTACAACAGAGAAGCTGCTTGCCATAGCCAAGGAAGCGTCCAAGCAGGGAATAGAGCTGCTTGTGATGGATGACGGATGGTTTGGAAACCGTTATGATGATAACCGCGCCTTGGGCGACTGGTTTGTCAATGAAGAAAAATTAAAAGGCGGACTTCCGTATCTTGTGTCGGAAGTCAATAAACTGGGCATGAAATTCGGCATTTGGTTTGAGCCGGAGATGATCTCGCCGGATTCGGATCTGTATCGTGCGCATCCTGACTGGGCGATCGCTGTTCCCGGAAGGGAAGCGGGTCTGTGCCGCTGTCAATATGTCTTAGATCTCACCAGAAAAGAAATCGTTGAATATGTGTGGGAGCGGTTATGTGATATTCTGGAAAGCGCTAATATCGAATATGTAAAATGGGATATGAACCGGCAGCTTGCCGATCTTGGAAGCATCGGTCTTCCGGCGGACCGGATGGGCGAACTGTGCCATCGTTATGTATTGGCTGTCTATGAACTGCAGGAGCGTCTTGTGACGAAGTTTCCGAATCTGTTATTGGAGAACTGTTCCGGCGGCGGCGCGAGATTTGATCCGGGGATGTTGTATTACAGTCCGCAGATCTGGTGCTCTGATGATACGGACGCTATGGAACGTCTGATGATCCAGGAGGGAACGGCGTTGATCTATCCGCTTTCCTGTATGGGCGCGCATGTCAGCGACTGCCCGAATCATGCAGTAGGAAGGACGACACCGTTTGAGACGAGAGGTTATGTGGCTCTTACGGGAACCTTTGGTTATGAACTGGATGTTACTAAGATACCGGAGGAAGACCGGAGTATGATTCCCAAACAGGTGAAGATGTATCATAAGTTTCATATGCTGATCAGTCAGGGGGATTATTACAGAATCGCATCCTATGCGGATAACCATCAGTGGGATTGTTATATGGTGGTAAATAAGGAAAAAACAGAAGCTCTGCTAATCTATATTCAGGTGCTGGGACAGGTAAACTGCCATTCCAGGATCTTTGCCTGTAAAGGTCTGCTGCCGGATAAAAAGTATAACATCTTTCGTTATGACATGGAGAGCGGGGAGGATGTGCCGTTTAGTAAGACTGCTTTATATGGGGAAACGCTGATGAATGCGGGAATCCGCATCGAACGCTTATGGGGTGATTATCAGGGGCTATTGTTGCATTTTGTAGGATAGTATGATAAGATGTACGCGGGATTCAAGTAATTTATCAAGTAAGCAGGTAATTACGAAACTCTGACAAAAATTTTCCCTATTGTGCATCATTGACAATTCAACGCAGACACGCTTTCGCT
>DLOQ01000035.1 GCA_002479655.1 Lachnospiraceae bacterium UBA7480 | reverse complement strand
TTCCTGCCACTTCCCCCGCGGCTGCTGCGCTTTCCAACGTCTCTGCTGCCAGATGTACCCTGACAGCTTCCATAATTTCCTGCAGCATATCCGGCGCTTCGATAGATTCCGCTTCCTCATAAAGCAGCCTCATCAGCAGCGGCAGTCCCACAACAGAATAAAGCTTGTCGCCGCTTCTGTTTTCATATGCATCCACACCGTCCCTGATCTTGGCGCGGGCAACACTCAGCCTATACTTTACCGTTCCCGGCGGACATTCCATAATNNNAAGTATGACCGTTTTGTACTGAATATCGGAAAGCGTATTTCTCATGATATCCATTACCAGCTTTCGTTTCTCCTTTTGGGTGATGTACTCTTCGGGAAGGAAATTTTCGTTTTCCTCCGTCAGCTCGTTACCCGCTTTTTCAGCATCCGTAAAAACCGCCGTTCTTTTCATCAGAACCTTCTTGCACTTATTCACCGCAATCTTGTTGATCCATGGAACAAATTTTTCAGCATCGTTAAGCGAAGTAAGTTTCTCATAGGCAGTAATATAAACATTCTGCATCACATCCTTTGCATCCTCCTCATTGCGCAGAAAACTGATACAGGTAAAATACACCTTTCTGCAACTGATCGAATACAATTGTTCAAATGCAGCATGATCTCCCTGTTTTGCCTTGTCAACCAACTCCCCTAATCGATTTTCTTCCATTTTCATCTTAATAACCTTGCCTTTCCGTAACCTGCGGANNACAACATTTGCAAAACGAATTGATTCGTTTTTTCCTCCTTTCATGGTCTGCGAATTTAGTCCATCTGACGCAATTTTACCTCCTTAATACAGATAGATTCCTTCGTTTCATAAAAAGGTTGGATTTTTTTAATTTTTTTCCAAAAAATCCCTATGCCTTTCTCCGGCATAGGGATCCTTTTCTAACAGCCTATTGTATAATATATTTATAACGCAGGATTTTCCTCTTTTGCCTTTCCGAAGAGCTGCTTAAATTTATTGGACAGCTTACACAGCTTGTCATAAAGATCATATGTGATCTGTGTTGAAGGCGCAACCTCCATATAGGATACCATCATTTTCACCAGCATCCAGCTGTCGATAAACGCAACCTTTAATGCCAAGGCAAATATCAGCGCAAGCAATGCCGCGCATATCATGCCTATCGCGCCCAGATCAAACGCGCGGAAGATCACCCCAAAGAGCGCAAACGGAAGCGTCCAGCATAAAAATGTCCCGATCATCACGATCACTGTGGTAATGGCTGCATCCTTCAACAGCTTCTTTGCATTCTGGAAGTAGATCACCACGCCGTCACAGGACGCCTTAAACGCGCCTTCTTCTTTTTTGATAAAGCAGTATCCCAGACAACATTCATCCACATAACCAAGCGCGATGTTGATAAATGTCTGTAGGAATTTGGTCACCACATCCATCCCCGGAATGGAATCCAGCATCCCGCCGATCCTGCCGACAACCTTTTTCAACTGGTTTACCGCCCTNNCAGACGGTCAACGACAAAATATACATTGCTTGCCGCAAAACGGGACTTCACCATCTCCTTGCCATACTCAAACTGGTTCTCCGGCAGCTTTCCGGTCGTCACCGCTTCCGCGATCACCGCAACATGCCCTGCCTTGATAAGATAGCCGAAATAATACATGAAAACTTTATATATGACCTCAAAGCTTATCATCCATATAATCAGCATTATGCTTAGGCCCGCGTCCCCGAAAAGCGAACCAAGCAGCAAAAAAAGCGCAAGCAGGATAGCGCCCGCAAGCATTACCGCAACTCCCATCCCCAGTTTTATCCAGACGAACTTCATCGTTCCAAAATAAATGTCCTTTGCTTTCAATATTTTATCCTCCTAATTATTCAAAATCATAGATCTTGTCGCTCATGATATATTCCGCTTCATAAATATATGAAGCAAAATTGATAACGCTGTCGTTCTCCAGCAGCGAATCATAAACATCCTGCGGCAGGTATAGCGCATCCACCCATGTATCAACTCCCGTCAGGGTATTAGATTCAGCGATATGTAAGCTCAGGATATGATCTCCTTTGATATATACAATATTATAGTTAATATATCCGCCGCCTATAGAGACCGTCTCCTCAAATGTCTCATCGTCTACATCTTCCCTCAGATCCTTCCATGAACTATAGTTATAAGTTACCATGGTTGGTTTTCCCAAAATCTCTGCCAGCTTCGCAAGTTCCTCTCTTTTATCAAAGTTAAGCGACGTACCCAGTATGGCGTCGGTTGCATTACAGATAAACCAATCATTTTCTATACATTCCCTAAGCGTGACCTCAGAATCTGACAGATTGCAGATTGCTATGGTTACATCATCACCATAGTTTCCCTCCTCAGTATAACAATCCAGATCCACCATCTCATATGCGCCCAGCGTATGTTCATCCGCATACCCCGTCTGCCCTGCGGTAAGATCACATTCCTCACCTTTGATCAGGATATAATGATATGACGACAGCATCTCTTCCAGACTTGCGCCATACGCAAACGTATCATTGATCATGAGACTGCTGAAATCATTCTCCTCCAGCGATCCTAAATCGGCATACTTTAAATAAAATGGAAGGCAGCCATTTTCCTCAGCAGCGTACCAGTCAACGGATGGTTCCTGTTCCGGTTCCTCTTCACTCTCTGACGGCTGCTCCGGTTCTTCTTCACTGACCGGCGGCTGCTCCGGTTCCTCTTCACTGACCGGCGGCTGCTCCGCTT
>DLOQ01000023.1:14145-30430 GCA_002479655.1 Lachnospiraceae bacterium UBA7480 | reverse complement strand
ATTCTCTATAGGAATGCTTGATATGTAGCTTAGATACATATATTCCTGCCTGCCATTTTATAACGAATGGCAGACAGGATTTTTCAAAACGCTTATATCCTAAACATTCATATCAAATTTAGGATAATAGGCGTCTTCTGGTCTTTCTTTCTGCATCATTGCCTTTGCTTCCGATTCAGATTCCGCTTCCACATACTTGACCGAGATTTCCTGCTCCGCTTTTTCCTCTTTCTTCTCCTTTACTTTTTCTTCTTCCTCTTTCTTTTCTTTCTGTTTCTCCAACCGCTCATCCATGTTCTTCTTCATTCTTTCTGCATTGGTCATACCTGTTTCCGTTACGGAATATACGGTACTCTGTATGCTGCCGTCCTTGTTAATCATCCATGTCTGCTGATAATAGGTTACCGTTCCACCCAAAGCCTTATTTTGTGCTGAAAGCTGTTCATATCCCTGCTTTTCCAGTTCGGGAATTCTTTTCAGAAAATCTTCCAGTTCCTTTGCTTTTGCAGAGTTGCCCGAACATTTCTTCAGATACTCACCGGATATTGTTACATTCCCACCGGACATACAATCATAATTTTTCTGTAAATAGGAATAATAGTCTGATACGCTGTCCGTCCCTGCTTTCTTTGTGTTCCCTGTCTGCACAGATGTAGTATCTTTCGTCCCTGCTTCCTTTGCTGTCTCATTTTTTTGTGTGACATATGTATTTTCATACACATTGTCGTAGTTGTTTCTGATACCGGTAATTGCCATAATTTTGCCCTCCTTGATATAATTTAATAATTTATTGTTATTTGATCTTACTAATGATGGTTTATCCGTCATTTATTAGCTGCTTATAATTCCTTGTCATTTCTCCATGCTCCTTTCATTTTTCATCATAACGGAAAGGATAAATACTTTGCCGTCTATCTTATAATCCATTGCGCCTTGATATTTCTCTGCTGTATTTTTGATATTTGCAAGTCCTATTCCATGTACTTCTTTGTCTGCTTTATCCGTTTCGGGAAGCCCTGCCTGTCGTTTTTGTTTCAGCGTTCCGTCAAAGCTGTTTTCTATCTTGAAGATTAACAATTTATCCTTTTGGAAAGATGACAGACGGATAAAGGTTTTCGCTTCCGGCTCTTTTCCCTTTAGCTTCCGGCACGCTTCCATTGCATTGTCTAACGCGTTGCCTAAGATAATAGCTATGTCATAACTTTGGATAGCCGGATCACGGGGGAGAAGCAGTTCCTTTACATCTATCTGCAAGTCCGGAACAAGGCGTAACGCTTCATGGTATTTCATGTTGAGCAGCGTGTCAATCACGCTGTTTCCCGTCTTAAAGCTAAAGTCCAGACTGTCAAAAGTCTGGTTTAGTTCCGACAGGTAGGCTTGCAGTTCTTCATTTTCACTTTCCCCTTTTTCAGCGGCAAGCCGCAGGACAACGGAAAGCGTATTCTTCATATCGTGTTTCATGCTCCGTATGCCGGAATAGATACGTTCCATCTCCGCTATATGCTCCTGCATGCCCACTATTTGGGTTTCCAGTATGATCCTGTTGCTCCGTTCTCTGTTCAGATCAACCGTGTCTTGAAACAGCTTTACCCCATACAGGATAGACAGCAGCGACAAAAGCAGGATTGCGGGGAGGATTACCAATAACAATGGGTATTTATCATACACCATTTCCACACCATTTTCTCCTACTGTAAAGAGGATAGTACGGAGCAGCGCACATAACAGCAGACTTATCACAGCCGGGGTAAGGATAGATAACAATTCTGTCCTCCGGATAGCATAGTCCTTTTCCCTATAATTGCACACAATTCTTTTCAGTGACAGGTACAGCAACAGAATAACAGCGGCTTCCAGAAAAATCTGATTTCCGATTACACTGATATTTATGACTGTTTCAAAGGTTTTTTCAGAAGTGATAATCCCTTTCTCCATGCACAGGTTCCAAACCATAAGCAGTTTATCCACTGGTTTATCAAGCAGGATAAGCGCCACGAAAGCACTAATATCAGCGATTGCACGGAAAGCAGCCACAAGAAAGAGCGTAACCACATGAAACGCTTTATAAAAACACATTGTTATGACAAGCAGAATACAAAGGGATAGCGCCGTTTTCCAGACGGTCTTTACACTTTCATATCCTGTTGGGGGAAGCCAATAGATACATAGCCGTGACAGCCCATAAGCAGCCGTTACATAAAGCCCATGAAAACGGCTTTTAGTCCTGCCCTCCAAAAAGCTCCCTAAAAAATATTGCAGGCAGTATCCTTGAAGCAGGATGGAAACCACCTCGAAAACCATTAAAATCAAATCTATTAGACTATACACCGGAAGCTCCTCCATTCTGTAAGTACCACATATATGCATTTACAAATTCACCGTATTTTTTCTTTGACAAATAGACGATATTGCCGCCCGTAAGCGTTATACAGTCTCTTTTGTATTCCTTGATATGCGCCATATTTACAAGATACCCCCGGTGGCAGCGGTAAAAAGCCCTGCCAAGCTGCGTTTCCAGTTCTCCAAGTGCGCCGTAAGCTTCAATGACTTCCTGTATGGTATGAATTTCCACTTTTCTTGATACGCTTTCGATATACAGGATATTATCTGCGTCTATTGTAATTCCCTTGTTCCTTGTATTGATAAAAAGCTGTTTTTTACGGCGCATTTTCCGCAACTCTGCTTCCCTTAACGCCTGTTCAAAAACTTCCGTGAATTTCTGTTCCGTGACGGGCTTTAGCAGATAATGGAACGCATATATGTCAAGGGCTTCAAACACATATTCCTTTATGCCCGTAACGAATATTAAAACGGTATCTGCGTTATTTTTCCTTACTTCCTTTGCAGCTTCAATGCCATTCATCCCATCCATTTGTATGTCAAGAAAAATAATGTCAAACGGCTTTGCTGCGGCAAGAAGTTCTTTTCCGGACAAAAAGCAGGTCACATTACAGTCCGGCTTCCGGTTTTCTATCATTTCACGGATATGTCCCAGAATCATTTTTTCATCATCAACAATTGCGATCTCCAAATTCCTCACTCCCTGTCTGCTATCTCTCTATTTAATTTATCGGCAAAAATTTTGTGTTTTTTTGCTAAATGTAGCGAAAGGCGGTTTGAAATGTAACGAAAGGAAATGAAGTGTTGATTCTAACGGGTGTCCAACTTGTAAATGCAGCTAAATTATGATAGTATAAAACAGTGATCATTGTGTTTGATGTTTCCATAGAAAATCGGGAATGTAAAATAATTTTAGCGGTGGCAGCATGAGTACATGGGGAACAAGAGGGCTTAGAGGTTCAACACTGGAAGAGATGGTGAACCGGACCAATGAAAAGTATAGGGAAAAGGGTCTTGCATTGATTCAGAAGGTGCCGACTCCGATTACTCCTATCAATATAGATAAAGAAAGCAGGCATATCACGCTGGCATATTTTGACCAGAAAAGTACGGTGGATTATATTGGCGCGGTGCAGGGGATTCCGGTGTGCTTTGATGCAAAGGAATGTGCCGTTGAAACTTTTTCACTACAGAATATCCATGAACATCAGGTAGCTTTTATGAAGGATTTTGAGAAACAGAATGGAGTGGCATTTTTCCTGATTTATTTTACAAAAATAGACAGGTTTTATTATCTCAGACTGGATGAGCTTCTGGTGTTCTGGGAACGCGCAAAGGCAGGCGGCAGGAAGAGTTTTCGGGTAGAAGAATTGAATCCTGATTACTGGATCCCTCTTAAAAAAGGCGTGCTGGTGCCTTATTTGGAGATGGTACAGATGGATCTGGATGAGAAGGATGCGGCAAAATAGCATGATAAATGGAAAAAATAAACGCAAAATTACATATGAAGGGATAAACTATTATTGGTATGTGAGAATCAATGAGTACGGTCATAGAGTGCATATCATATCTCAAGATAAAAAAGTGCATTTAGAATATCCTTTCTTAGATACGGAGATTCCTGTTACACCGCAGGATATCAGAAATCATCTGAAAGAATATTATGCAAATTACAGATAAGGAATACATTTTAAATATAGAGAAATGGCGAAATAAGGAGGGTAAGACATGGCGGACATAGCGAAGCTGCAGGAGTTGATCGATGGATCGGATAACATTGTATTTTTTGGAGGAGCGGGAGTATCTACGGAAAGCGGGATCAAAGATTTCAGGAGTGTGGACGGACTTTACAGTCAGCATTATGATTATCCTCCCGAAATGATGCTTTCCCATACTTTTTATGTACAGCATAAAAAGGAATTTTATCGTTTTTACAAGGATAAGCTTTTGAGTAAGACAGCGGATATTCCCGGAGAAGAAAAGGCTCTGCCCAATGCAGCTCATAAGAAACTGGCTGAGCTGGAGCAGTGCGGCAAGCTGAAAGCCGTGATTACCCAGAATATTGACGGACTGCATCAGATGGCAGGAAGTAAAAAGGTGCTGGAGCTTCATGGAAGCGTACTTCGCAATTACTGTGAAAAGTGTGGGAAATCATTTGACGTGCAGTATATGTATGACAGCGATGAGATCCCTGTATGTGATCATTGCGGAGGGGATATCAAACCGGATGTCGTGCTGTATGAAGAGGGACTGGATCAGGGGATTTTACAGGAATCCATTCAGCGCATTCGTGAGGCGGATATGCTGATCATCGGCGGGACATCACTTGTGGTATATCCGGCGGCAGGACTGATCGATTATTACCGCGGTAAGAAGCTGGTGCTGATCAACCGTGACGCGACAGCGAGAGACGGAGCGGCGGATTATATCTTCCACGGTAATATTGGGGAGATCCTAGGGCAGATACGCTGCTAGTGTGAATAAGAAAATAAAAAAGAAAGAGGGCAATCAGCACGGCTTCAGATAAAAGAAATCAAAAACAGATATATATTGTCGGTAAAAATTTGGATAGTATTCGTAACGCTTCCGGAGATACGGATGTGAAGAAGAAAAAAGAGGTTATTCCATATCAGGCGGGGGATGTTGTGCAGATGAAAAAACCCCATCCCTGCGGCAGTAAGGAATGGGAGATCCTGCGGACGGGAGCTGATTTTAAATTGCGCTGTAAAGGCTGTGAACGTGAGATCATGCTTCCCAGAAGAACATTTGAAAAATCCGTGCGAAGCGTATCCGGGCAGAGACTGCAATGACAGGGAGGATTAATTTGAAAAAGTTTTTTTCATCAATAAAAGAGAATTTTCCACAGAATTGGTGCAAATATTTAATAATAAACTGCGTCTTTTTGTTGCCGGCTGTGCTGATTACACTAGTTCCCCAAATAGTAAATTTTTTGAATTCACTTCCCAATACCATAGGAAATATATTAGGTTTCATAATTTTTCCTTTTTGGTTAATGGTTATAATTTACTACGTTTTGGGGTTGACGTATCTGCATTGTGCATTATCGTTTTGTTTTCTGCTTTTTTTCATATATAAGATAATCAAAGAAAAAATAAGGAACAGGAAACTGATTTTCACCTTTTTTTCCCTGACAATAGTTTGTATCATACTTAATATTTATTGGCTTACCTATGCTGAACGTTACATGGGAGTATAGAGGAATTATATAAGAAAATTTTAGCAGGCGAATGATGAACAGAGCGAAATGAAAAAGGAGGAAATAAAGGGATGCCACAGGCAAAGGTATATTTCACGACATTTAAAGCAACGGAACATGAAAATCTGCTGCAGAAATTACACAGACTGATGAAGACAACAGGATTTGAGCAGATCGATTTTAAAGATAAATACGCGGCGATCAAGATTCATTTTGGCGAGTATGGTAATCTTGCGTTTCTGCGTCCGAATTATGCCAAGGTGGTTGCCGATTATGTAAAGGAATTGGGCGGCAGGCCGTTTTTGACGGATTGTAATACGTTATATGTCGGCAGCAGGAAAAATGCGCTGGATCATCTGGATACGGCATATGTCAATGGATTTTCGCCGCTGCAGACCGGCTGTCATGTGATCATCGGCGACGGATTGAAGGGCACGGATGAGGCTCTTGTTCCCATCAATGGCGAATACGTGAAGGAGGCGAAGATAGGACAGGCGATCATGGATGCTGATATCTTCATTTCCCTGACGCATTTTAAGGGGCATGAAATNNAAATGGCAGGCTTTGGCGGCGCGATCAAGAATATCGGTATGGGCTGCGGTTCCAGAGCAGGAAAGATGGAGCAGCATTGCGACGGTAAACCGAGCGTAGATCAGAATAACTGCGTCGGCTGCGGCGCATGTTACCGTATCTGCGCACATGAGGCGCCGGTCATTGCGGACGGAAAGGCAAGAATCGATCATGACAGGTGTGTCGGATGCGGACGCTGTCTTGCAGTCTGCCCGAAAGATGCGATCGCGGCGGATTTCAGCGATTCCATCAAGGTGCTGAATTATAAAATGGCGGAATATAGCCTGGCGGTCTGCAAGGACAGACCCTGCTTTCATATTTCGTTGATCTGCGATGTGTCACCCAACTGTGACTGCCATGCGGAAAATGATATCCCCATCATCCCGAATGTCGGTATGCTGGCATCCTTTGATCCAGTAGCATTGGATCAGGCATGCGCCGATCTCTGCAACCAGATGACGCCGGTGAAGGAAAGCGTTCTGGGTGAGAATCTTGAGAAGATGGGAAATTATGACGGCGATAGCAATCATGATTATGCCAATCATGATTATACCAATCACGATCATTTTCATATGACACATCCCGATACGGAATGGGAAAGCTGCATCAGTCATGCAGTCAAGATCGGACTGGGGACGGATCAATATGAATTAATAAAAATATGATAGTTACACGCCTGTTTGTTGGAGAGTCAGCGTATCATTTTCTCAGCTCCAGAGCAAGCCCAATCAATCGGTCTGTATGATCTGCCATGAACAGAGGGATGTTTAGAACGTCGTTGTCCAATTTCAAGTTGTTTAGGGAAAAGCGCACGCGGAGCTTGACCTGATTTGGAAATAGTTCCTTATATTTTTTAAGGCTTTTGCCGGTTGTATTGACCTCAGATTTGACTTCTACAGGAAAAATGTCATTTTCTCGCTGGATAAGGAAATCCACTTCATAGGGAGGATTGTTCTGACTCCAATAGCGGGGAACAACATCAAACTGTGTAATCAGGGTTTGCAACACAAAGTTTTCGGTCAAAGCACCCTTAAACTCGGTAAACAGACGGTTCCCTTCTCCGAATGCCGTAGGCGCCAACTGTGCCAGACGGCGAAGCAGACCTACATCCACCAGATAGATCTTAAATGCGGATAAATCATCATAGGCAGCTACNNCAATAAGCTGCCACAGGCAAACCAGGAGCACTGCTGCGGTAGATCTTATGCACCAGTCTGGCATCCGCCAGCCAATGCAGGGCATCTTCGTATTCGCGTGCTCTTGCGCCCTCTTTGACAACCTTGTAAAGAAATTTCTTGTTTTCCCTTGCCAGTTGGGACGGAATGGACTTCCAGATCATAGAGATTTTCGGGAACTCGCTAATGTTAGGATGTTTGGCAAAATCTCTTTCGTATGATCCGATGATCCCGGATAAAGCCTCCTGCATGGCAGAAACATCTCTGGCTTCTGTCCACATCAGAACGGGTTCGGGCATACCTCCGGTAACATAGTACATCTTCAATTTCTCATAGAGAGGATTGAAAAAGGCATCGGGAATCGGCACAATGGTGTCTAACTGTTCCAAATACTTAACAAGATTTTCGTCACCGTTGGCGAGAAGAAATTCCGAGAAGGTCATTGGATCAACCTGCATAAAGTTGACCTTGCCTACCGGGAAAGAAGATGGTTTTGCCAGCGCAATTCCCAGCAAAGAACCGGCACAGGCAATGTGATACTGTGGGGCATTCTCACAGAAATACTTCAAGGAGTTGATGACCTTGGGGCAATCCTGCACTTCATCAAAAATGATAAGAGTCTTTTCCGGTTCGATTTTTTGATTACTGGCCAGCATCAGATTTTGCAGGATTCGATCCACATCCTTGGTGGTCTCAAAGAACTGCTTATATTCTTCGTTCTCATCAAAGTTAAAATAAGCTGTATTTTTATAATAACGTCTGCCGAATTCTTTGAGTATCCATGTCTTCCCTACCTGACGCACACCCTTTAAGATTAGCGGTTTGCGATAGGGGGAATTCTTCCAATGAAGCATTTTATTCAAAATCAACCGTTCCATAGTTATATACCCTCACATTTTTATAATGTTTTATGTGTATTATTATCACATTTTTATTATAATATGATTTAAAAAAATTTACAATTGTAATTAATGTTTTATTTTATGGAAATTAAGGCAGACAGAGTTTTTACAAAATTTGCTTGAAATCCCAGATTTTCTGTGGTAAGATATAAACCTGTGAAATATTCATGATGTATTCATGAAGGTTGGTGCCATCAGATTTTATGGTGTTGTATCGACCAATCCTTGCTTCTTCCGCAAGGAGGAAGCCATAAGACCAAAAGGAGGTAATGTAGCATGAACAAGTACGAGTTAGCCGTTGTTGTCAGCGCAAAGATCGATGATGAACAAAGAGCTGCTACAGTCGACAAGTGCAAAGGTTACATCGAGAGATTCGGTGGAGTGATTACCGATGTTGAAGATTGTGGCAAAAAGAAGCTTGCTTATGAGATCCAGAAGATGAAGGAAGCTTATTATTACTTTATTCATTTCGATGCGGACAGCACTACTCCATACGAGGTGGAAAACCATGTCCGCCTGATGGAGAACGTTATTCGTTATTTATGCGTTAGACAAGACGAGGCATAAATGAAAGCGAGGAAAACATATGAATAAAGTAGTTTTAATGGGTAGGCTTACAAGAGATCCGGAAGTCAGATATTCTCAGGGTGATTCTTCTTTGGCAATTGCAAGATTTACATTGGCGGTTGACAGGAGATTCAAGCGTGATAGTGAAGAGCAGACGGCAGATTTTATCAGTTGTGTTTCATTTGGTAAGCTTGCGGAGTTTGCAGAGAAGTATTACCATAAGGGGATAAAGATCGCAATCAGCGGCAGGATCCAGACAGGAAGCTATACCAACAAGGAAGGTGCCAAAGTTTATACGACAGAGGTTGTTGTAGATGAACAGGAATTTGCTGAGAGCAAGAATGCTCAAGGCGGCGGTCAGGGCAGCGGCTCCGGTTANNAAGCGATGGATTCATCAATGTTCCGGAGGGTATTGATTCGGAGATTCCGTTCAACTAAGGACACCATGACTGCAGGGTGGATGCGCGTATGCGCAAAGTAGTGTGAATAGGAAAGGTAAGGTAAATAACATGGCATTTAATAAAGAAGCTGAAAAAAGTGATGCGCCCATGAAAAGACGTGGGGCAGCAGGCGGTGTTCGCAGAAGAAAGAAAGTATGCGTATTCTGTGGTAAAGAGGGTGAGATCAGCTATAAGGACACAGTCAGACTGAAGAAGTATGTGTCTGAAAGAGGAAAGATCCTTCCGAGAAGAGTAACAGGCAGCTGTGCAAAACATCAGCGCGCTCTTACAACCGCAGTTAAGAGAGCAAGACATATCGCGCTTATGCCTTATACCTGCGACTAAGCCGTAAGAAAGTAACTTTTGAGACCAATCATCATGGGATGGTTGGTCTTTTTTGTTATTCACTAAAAACTTTCTTTTTCCAGTCCATGTATTCCTGTTCTAACTGTATTGCAAAAGGATCATTGGCGCATTTTGCAGCGGCAATTCCTTTAACGAATAAATTACCATACATATTCGTCCTTTTCTGTATAAATGGTTTTGACCATTTCCATAATTCAACGGAATCCTTAACCCCGCCACAGATAATTTCAAAACATTCTTCAAGCACATCACTAAAAAGACGGATCCTTTCGATCTCTTTGAAATCAGTTGTATCTATCATTTTCCGCAAATAAGTGTCCGCAATTTCAAACTGCTTCATATCAATGTAATATCGAATCACTTTATTATATGCCTGAACGATATTGAATGATTTACCGGATGAGATTGCATTTTCTAATAGCTCTTTATATATTGATTCATTTGCCTGTTCCTTGCCTAAAAAGGAATTGAATCTTGTAAGCGAGATTCTATCCGAATCTGTCCATTTTGTAATGCTGTCTTTCCAATTGCTTACCAGCACATCCATAACGTCTTTATAATCCAAATCTTGAGAAAGGTAAATACAATCCATCAGATCTAAAGAAATTATTTTATCATCTATATGGTAGTTTTTATCGAAACCACAGGCACAATCGAAATTTGCGTTTTCTGCTTCTTCCAACATTTTATCATGTCTACCATCATNNTATTTATTTAGAATGGAAGTTAAAACATTCAACGTATTTCCAATTCCCTGAAAAGAATTACTTTTACGATCTTTTAACTCTTCCTGAAACAAATACACAATTAAATCTTCATCATCAATATTGGCATATAACAGGTAGTATGCCAAACGCATACGATTGAGATAATTGGCATCCCTTGTTCCCCAGTTTTCATCATCATATCCACTGTATTGAATAAAAGATGTGTCTCCGCTTTTTAAGGCTTGGTAAATATCCGATTGTTCAAATAATTTTGCTTTTATCAACTCTGTATGCATACGCCCCTCCATTATTCCAAAAATCCATTTGCTATTTACATATATTGGATTCCCATTAATTTTTATTCTACTTCCAGAAACTCCGATTCATCCATATTGTATGAGCAGGTTCATGGCATTGTAGGCATATGCCTGCTCCCTTCCTTGAAGAGGTTTCTGTTTCCGAAGGCACCATATCCATACATTTCGACGGCTGAATATCAATTAAATAAATATCTTACCAGAAATGTTAAATATTAGTGAGCGTTTAACCATTTAAGAATTTTATCGACTACAATAGGATTCATAAGCGGCAATTGAAATCCCGATACTAACTTATATCCTATTTTATCAATACTTTTCTTCTTATTTACTCTGCATTCTCTAAAAGTAAAATCTGTGTTTTCAAACCTTTCAATCTTTATATAATCCAAGTCACACTTTTTAATATACTCTATAGATGCTTCACTATAATACGGATCTTCCTGTACATAACCAAACAATATTGGTATATTCTTTGAAATTAAAGAATTTAGATACCCTTCATCAAATTCCGCTCCTGCACCACATAAGGATACTATTCCACTTATCGGTATAATACTCAACATATCTATCAATAGTCTATTAGATTTCCCATGTGCTAACAGGTATATTCTTCCAGAAAAATTTTCTTTTTTCATTATTTCTAAAAATAATTTTCCCAGATTGCCGGAATCTGCCTCACAAGCATTATTTAAATCTTTAAATTCCCTTTCACATCGCAATGTAGCAAAGCCTTCCCTTACTAATTTATCTGAAAGTTCTTCATAAGTTCCCACATTGCTAACTATCTCATATCTGCCTTTACGCAGTATACGAAAATTCCCATTCACGTCCTCAGTAATAAAATAACTTTCCGGAAGAAAAATTACTAACTTTTCTGCTTTTTCCTTTTTTAAATGCGTATAAACATAATGGTAAATATAATTATTAGCATCTTCTGCTATTATACTTCCTTGATTTTCTTGTAAATCAATAGTTTCTCTAATATAAACCGGATCTTTACCATCTCTGGCATCAAGTATACCTATTGCTATGCCCCAGAACAATTCTGCTAAAAATATAATAATCCCTATACTTGGAAACTTTTGCAAAAGATATTCTTTTTTCTCTATATCCAGTATAAACCAGCCAATTACCGATAATACGACCATTATTTCATTAAAAATATTAATGAATAAATAAGAACGATCAATTTGTTCTATCCAAATTGGGAAGCCAAATAACATCTTATGTATGTCTGATCTGAAAATTACCTTTTTCTTTCTCCTAAAGACTCCTTCAGACGCATTTACCCATGAATATAAGATAAGACCTATTGGTCCTATGAAAAAATAAATAATCCATTTTACTTTTATTCTGAGCATTCTTTATGATTCTCCAATTTTACTATAATTCAATTTTTGCGCTAGCATTTCACCTTTTTTATTATTCCATAATAGAAAATTATATGCAAGAAAAATTGAACTTAGTTTTAGAAAATATTATTGCGGAACAAGGTTGGGAAGGATTAACCAAATTTTAATTGAATTGTGCGGGCGTACTTGATAGAATTATTACGTTGACCAAATCGACAAATTAAGATTGTGGAGGTACATATGGGTAATAATGCAATATTTGATAGAAGAAGTATTAGGAGTTTTACAAATAAGGCTGTGCCAAAAGAAATTATAGACACCATCATAAGTGCGGGTATAGCTGCGCCATCAGCAAAAAACAGACAGCCGTGGAAATGTATTGTGTTGGAAAATGAACATAAAGAAGAATTTCTTGCTTGTATGGAAACAGGAATTAAAAGAGAAGAAATCAATGCAATGCTGCCACATTCAAAAAACGGCTTAACAGACGCAAAAAACACATTACGAATAATGAGGGAAGCCCCTGTTTTAATTGTTATATTAAACACAAATGGAAAAAGTCCATTTGAACCACTTAATGCTGATGAAAGATTTATAGAAATATGCGATATTTTGTCAATAGGCGCATTTATTGAAAACATGTTATTACAGGCGCAGGAATTAGGAATTGGAACATTATGGATTGCAAATACTTGTTTTGCTTACAGTGAGTTAATTTCACATCTTGATACGGAATTTCAGTTGATAGGAGCAATCTCTTTGGGATATGCGAATGAAAATCCAACTGCAAGACCACGCAAAATGTTTGATGATGTAGTTGAGTTTAAAATATAAATTCACGTCTGTGCCAGAATAAAATTATTTTCAAGAAGAACGGGATAATTTGACATAAATCAGAATATATTCCTATGATAAATCTTTCTGTTATGTGATTTTTATTAAAATTTGAGAGGAAAAATAAATGGATATACAATTGTTCAAGGCGGAATTGAAAGATGCCCAGACAATATGGGAAATGCAAGTAAAGTCATTTCAGAAATTACTGGATAAATATCAAGATTTTGAAACCAGTCCGGCAAGTGAAACGGTTGATAATGTCAGGCGGCGTCTGGAACAAGAAAATACATATTATTATTTTATATGTATGGCTGATGAAAAAGTAGGTGCAGTCCGTGTCATTGATTATCATAAAGAAAATGAGAATAAACGGATTTCCCCGATATTTGTATTACCGGAATTCCAAGGTCAGGGCATTGCCCAGAAGGCAATTCGATTGTGCGAGGCTGTTCACGGTTCCAAAGGATGGGAATTAGATACGATTCTGCAGGAAAAAGGAAATTGTCATTTATATGAAAAAATGGGATATCATGCCACTGATAGAACAGAGAAAATCAATGATAAATTGACTTTAATTTTTTATCATAAGTAGACAAAATAGTTTTGAATTTTCGGTTATTACAGGGAAACAAAAATACAACAATGAAATTATTGAATCATCGCATCATCGCATGAGTGGCACAAAATTGACGTATTGTTATAAATAGGGTAATATTGAGAAACAGAAGGTTATAAAATAGTCGGTATTATTCCCCACAATGAAGTCGATTGACTGATAAGTTATGATAACCCAAAACTTAAAGCAAGTGATGTATACAAATTAGTAAAACGGAGGTGAAATACTTTTGATAATTAAAAATAAAATTCCTGTTTTGGAGTTTGATACAGATACAACTGCTGTTATTATGCCGACACATGAGAAGCTGGATTTGAATTTACCCAAGAAGGCTGTATTCGCCTTTTTAGGTGAACATATTGATGAATATGCCAAAGTACATAATGCCATACAGGTCGGTAAGTTTCTGTCAACAACGAAAGACTATCCGATATATGTTGTCAAGCACAAGGAGGAAGATGTGTGTCTGTGTCAAGCTCCTGTAGGAGCCGCACCTGCAGCTCAGTTGATGGATTGGCTGATTGGATACGGAGTTCAAGAAATTATTACTGCCGGATGTTGTGGAGCTCTCATGGGTTTTGAAGAGAATGTGTTTCTTGTTCCTTATAAAGCGTTGCGTGACGAAGGAACATCGTATCACTATATGAAACCGTCGCGCTTTGTTGAGATTAACACGACCGCCATGAAAGTAATCGAAAGGACTATTGTAGAACATGGGCTTGAATATCGTAAAGTAATAACCTGGACGACTGATGGTTTCTATCGTGAAACTAAGGAAAAGGTGGCGTACAGAAAACAGGAAGGTTGCGAAGTGGTGGAAATGGAATGCGCTGCTCTTGCCGCATGTGCGTCTCTTCGTAATGCTGTATGGGGATGCATCCTGTTTACTGCTGATACGTTGGCTGATGTCGAGAATTACGATGAACGTAACTGGGGTGACAACTCATTTGCATATGCTCTTGAATTGTGTATGGATGCAGTTATAAACTTGTAGGCTTGACTTAACTGAACTTATCTTGACTTCAAAAAGATATAGTTGTTTGCAAACGGAAGTTATCGGGCATCAGTGGAATTTATTAGACTTTGGAAAGGTAGTTCACGACGATGACTTGAATTAATGAAAAGCTGAGGAGAAACCAATCAATGATAATTGAAACAGAAAGACTTATATTAAGAGAATATGCTCTGGACGATTTTGATTCTCTTTATGAAATTGTTTCTGATGCCGAAACAATGCAGCATTACCCTAAGCCCTTTGATGAAGAAAGAACGAAGGGCTGGATTGAATGGAATCTTCAAAATTACGAAACATACGGCTTTGGGTTATGGGCGGTCGTATTGAAAGAAACAGGAGAATTTATAGGCGATTGCGGAATAACTATTCAGGATATTGATGGAGAGAATCTTCCTGAAATCGGATATCATATCCATAAAAAATATTGGAGAAGAGGATTTGGGAGCGAGGCGGCAAAAGCTGTCAGAGATTGGGCATTTAAAAATACGGATTATGACTGTCTGTATTCTTATATGAAATATACAAATGTCGGTTCTTATTCCACCGCCGTTGCAAACGGTATGAAAAAAGTAAAAGAATACCCTGACGAAAAGAATGGCATTTCATATGCTTACGCTATAACGCGCAAGGAGTGGGAAGAAAACCATAAATCATAGGCAATGAGCCTGCCTATACAAACTTTCAGGCTATGTCCCCATCAGTAAAGAAAACCTACATGCGGGCATATTTTGATGCAAAGACAGGTGTCGGACGAGAAAAGAGAATTGCATGGATGGTGGACAGGCTCAATAGAAATCTAAAACCGATGTAACTGTTATGCGCACCTTATTGAGGAGAGCTTATGGAAAAATTAGATAATTACCAAAAGATTTTACATTTACTGGAACAAGTCGATGTGGAGAAAGTATATCCTTTTTCAATCGTGGAAGGTCTTCAACAGGGAGAAGTGTATGTAGATAATAAGGATAATCCGTCTGTAGCTTTAATATGGCATTATTGTGGGTTTGCACATATAGCCGGGAAATATGATATGGATAGTATCCGGGATATTCAGGAAATGATGCATAATCCTTCAAGATGGTATTCAAATCGTATGGTACTTCAAACCGGAACGGATTCCAAATTGCAGGAAATGATTTTGTCTGATCCTGCAATTAACAAACGAGAGCGATATATATTCAATTATGCCAATGAAAATATATCTATGCCGGAGCTTGCAGATTGCAATCTGAGAGAAATCACAGCAGAAAATTATGATTTGCTTTATGGACAAATTGTACCTGCTTTTTCCTGGGAATCTAAAGAGCGTTTCTTGCGTAACGGTTTTGGGTATTGTCTTATGAAAGATAAACAATTCTTAGCATGTGCATTTTCCTCAGGCATATCAAAAGATTATGTTGATATCGGCGTGGAAACGGCAGAAGAATTTAGAGGAAGAGGATACGGGAAAACCGTGGCATTAGCTATGGTTAAGGAAACATTACGGAGAAAGAAGAAGCCTGCGTGGGCGTGTGACACTTTAAATGAAGGTTCTATGAGACTGGCTTGTTCTGTTGGATTTGAGGTATGCGGGATGCATCCTGTATTTATATAAAGCTGAAATAGATATTAACAACTTTGATTTTACGAGATAAAGGATCGACAACATGTTAAGACTTAGACCATACAAAATGAGTGATGCCAAGACAATCATCTCTTGGTGTAAAGATGAGGTTGCATTTAGAAAATGGACTTCTGACAGATATGAATCATTTCCCATTAATGAAGCGGATATGAACAAAAAGTATATCGATAACAACGGAGATTGTATGGAATCTGATAATTTTTATCCGTTGACAGCATTTGATGAGAGCGGCATTGT
>DLOQ01000023.1:0-14109 GCA_002479655.1 Lachnospiraceae bacterium UBA7480 | reverse complement strand
TACAAAAAGAGGCATGGGTTATGGAAAAGAAATGATTTCTCTTTCCCTTAAATATGCTTTTGAGATTTTTAAAGCAGAGAAGGTAACCATTGGAGTTTTTGAAAATAATATGCCGGCATATTATTGCTATAAAGCTGCCGGATTTAAGGATGTTGAAACGGAAGAAGAGATCTGTGAGTTATTCAGCGAAAAGTGGAAGATTCTGGAATTAGAACTTACAAAAGAAGAATATATCTTAATTGCTTCATAAATGCCGGAAAAGCATAAAAAATTACGACATTGCGAACTTTTATGGCAGCGGTATCGCGCCGGAATCACTAAGCAGGATCAAAAAGGCTTTGAAAAATTCATAAACAGAGACTAGATGATGTGTCGGTTTTTGTCGTTAAAATACCATATGTAGTTATGGAATCATCATTTCAGAAGTGTTATAATGATAGTTATGAAAAATAAACTGAAGTTAAAAGGAAAATTAAAGACCTATCTGGAAATGCCTTTGATTTTGGGATTTATCCTTGCACTGTTAGATATATGGATCTTCAATATCGATGTGGAAGCGGGGATCCTTTTGGCAGTATTTACCTTTTTTTATATGGTTATTATTATTGTGACGATGACGTTTACGAAGCCGGGGCTAATCAATGAGCTTGTCACATTTGCAACAGAGTATGGGCAGATACAGAAACAACTGTTAAAGGAACTGGAACTTCCTCATGCATTGCTGGATGAGACGGGAAAGCTGATCTGGTCGAATCAGGCGTTTGATGCGCTGGTCGGCATGGAGAAGCTCTATAAGAAATCCATTACAACTCTCTTCCCGGAAATTACAAAAGAGGGGATAGCATCGCTGGAGACTATATCGGAGTACAAGCTGTCCTATGAGGAAAAAGATTTTCTGGTCAGGTTAAAGCGCGTTGATATGCGCGATATGGCGTTGATGTCTGAGACGGTGGTCGTTGGTAAAGAATATGAAGGGTATCTGATTGCTCTTTATATGTTTGACGAGACGGCGCTCAATCTGGCGCTGAGGGAGATAGATAACCAGAGTCTTGTGGTCGGGATGATCTACATAGATAATTATGAAGAAGCCATGGAAAGTGTTGAGGATGTAGGGCGAAGCCTTCTCAGCGCATTTATTGACAGGCAGGTCAATCAGTATGTGGCGGCGATTGACGGGATCGTCCGTAAGACAGAAAAGGACAAGTATCTGTTGATCTTAAGGAAAAGCGCATTGGCAGAGCTTCGTGAACAGCGCTTTAAGCTGTTGGAGGATGTAAAGGGCATCAATATCGGTAATGAGACGGCGGTCACGCTCAGTATCGGAATCGGTTTAGAGGGATTGACTTATTCCCAGAATATGGAATTTGCGCGTAACGCGATCGATCTTGCATTGGGCCGGGGCGGTGATCAGGCAGTCGTCAAGAGCCCGTCCGGAATCACCTATTATGGCGGTAAGAGCCAGCAGAAGGAGACTACGACAAGAGTAAAGGCAAGAGTAAAGGCGCAGGCGTTGGAGGGTATTATCACGGCGAAGGACAAGGTTCTGGTCATGGGGCACAGGGACAGCGATGTAGATAGCTTCGGTGCGGCAGTGGGCATCAAATGCGCCTGTGATAATCTGGAACGTAAATCCCATATCGTGTTGGAAACGATATCCACTTCATTGAGACCATTGGTAGATCTTTATAAGACGCATCCTGATTTTACGGAAGATACGATTTTGTCAGGACAGGAGGCGTTGGAGATCGCGGATGCCAATACGGTGCTGGTGATCGTAGATGTGAATAAACCGAGTATTACGGAATGTCCGGAGCTGATCAAACGGTGTAAGACGATCGTGGTATTGGATCATCACCGTCAGGGGGCTGAATATGTAGATAATGCCACATTGTCTTATGTGGAGCCTTATGCATCTTCCGCATGTGAGATGGTTGCGGAGATCCTTCAGTATATCAAGAACGGTATCAAGTTAAAGGGGATCATTGCCGACTGTCTGTATTCCGGCATCGTAGTAGATACGCAGAATTTTACGGCTAAGACAGGCGTCAGGACATTTGAGGCGGCGGCATTCTTAAAAAGAAACGGCGCTGACGTGATCAGAGTAAAGAAGATGTTCAGGGAGGATGCACTGGAATATAAGACAAAGGCGGACGCGGTAAGACAGGCGGAGATCTATCGGAAAGATTATGCTATTTCGCGGTGTCAGAATGAAGGAATCCAGAGCCCTGCCGTCATAGCTGCGCAGGCGGCTAATGAGCTGTTGAATATTAATGGAATCAAGGCGAGCTTTGTCATGACAGAATATATGAACCGGATCTATATCAGCGCGCGTTCCATTGATGAGGTAAATGTACAGATCATTATGGAGCAGTTAGGCGGAGGCGGACATATGAATATCGCCGGTGCGCAGTTGGAGGATACCACCGTGGAAGGGGCAATGATTATTTTGAAGAATACATTGGATAAGATGATACAGGAGGGTGAGATTTAATGAAAGTAATTTTAAATCAGGATGTAAAATCTCTCGGAAAAAAGGGAGATATTGTAGATGTCAGCGACGGATATGCAAGAAATTTTATCCTTGCGAAGAAACTTGGCGTGGAGGCAAGCGCGTCCAATCTAAATGACCTGAAATTAAAAAAGGCGAATGATGAAAAGGTTGCGCAGCAGCAGTTGGAAGATGCCAGAGAATTTGCAAAGGTGATCGAAAGTAAGAAGGTTGCATTAAAGATCAAGCAGGGTGAGGGCGGCAAGACATTCGGCTCTATTTCCTCCAAGGAAATTGCGGCTGCCGCAAAGGAACAGCATGGGCTTGAGCTGGATAAGAAAAAGATCGTATTAAAAGATCCGATCAAATCTGCCGGCGCATTTCAGGTATCCGTAAAGCTGCACCCGAAGGTAACGGCTTCCTTACAGGTGAGCGTAGAAGAAGCGTGAGAGAGTGTGACAGGAGATTCTGGCGCTTACTATTGAAACTATCTGAAATTATGTATGGATATCAGAAGGATCCAGAGAAGGAAACGATCGCAGGAAGCTCAGAAGGATCCTGAGTAGAGAATAATCGCAGGAAGATTGGAAGGATCCTAAGAAAGAAACGATCACAGGAAGCTCAAAGGGATCATTAAGAAGGGAATGATTGCATGGAGGAAGAGGTACATAAGAGAATCAAGCCTCACAGCGAGGAAGCAGAGCAATCCGTAATTGGCGGAATGTTTTTAAATACGCAGAAGATCCCTGAGATATTGGAGATCATTCCTAAGGGCTCTTATTTTTATAACAGGACTTATGGATCGATTTATGATGCAATTGCAGAGTTAAACAGAGAGGGGAGATCTGTTGATTTCGTAACAGTACAGGACAAGCTTCGGGAGATGAATGTTCCGGAAGAAGTCAGCAGTATGGAATTTATCGGAGGGCTGATCGTTTCGGTTCCTACATCCGCGCATCTGGAGGATTATGCCCGTATCGTTATGGAGAAAGCAGTCCTGCGTGAATTAGTCAAAGTTACGGAAGGGATTACGGAAGATTGTTATCAGAGTAAGAAAAATTACAAGGATCTTATGGAGGATGCGGAGAAAGAGATTTTCCGCGTAGTGCAGAAGCAGGATCGGGGTGATATCGTTCCGATAGGGGAAGTTATTATTGAAGCGTTGAATAGCATCGACCGTGCAGCACGGATCACCGGTGATGTAACGGGTCTTGCCTCAGGATTTATTGATCTGGACCATAAGACGGCGGGATTTCAGAAAGGCAATCTGGTCTTAGTTGCGGCAAGACCGGCAATGGGAAAAACGTCATTTGTGTTAAGCATGGCAAGAGATATTGCATTCCGGCAGCGTAAGACTGTGGCAATGTTCAGTTTGGAAATGTCGAAACAGGAGCTGGTCAATCGTCTGCTGTCCATGGACTCCAAGGTAGATTCCCAGAAATTTAAAACGGGCAATCTGACGGAGAGAGATTGGGAGAGCTTGGTGGAAAGCGGCAGCAACATGGGCGAATGTCCGCTGTACATAGATGATACTTCCAAAACAGTCAAAGAGATGCGCTCTAAATGCAGACAGTTAAAATTGGAAAAAAATCTTCAGATGATTATCATAGATTACTTACAGCTGATGGACAGCATGGGCAGGACAGATTCGCGTCAGCAGGAAATTTCTGAGATTTCCAGAGCATTGAAGCTGATGGCGAAGGAGCTGGAGATTCCGGTGGTTGCATTATCACAGTTGTCGCGTGCCGTCGAAGGGCGTACCGACCACAGACCGATGCTTTCGGATCTTCGTGAATCCGGAGCGATAGAGCAGGATGCGGACATGGTCATGTTTATCTACAGGGATGAAGTGTATCATCCGGATACGGAGAAGAAAAATATGGCCGAGATCATCATAGCAAAACATCGAAGCGGACCGATCGGAACGATCGAGCTGGCATGGCTGCCGGAATATACGATGTTTCACAATCTTGGAAAATAAATCACGTAAGAGGACAAGCCAAATGGCATGTCCTCTTTTGTATATTAATGCCAAAGGAACAAAGGAAACGCCAAAATGTATTATTTGAAAGGAAGGAGACAAAGTATGGCAAAATCAGTATATTTGATTTCGGAGGCTGCAAAAGAGGTATGTGTGGAAAATCATGTATTAAGATACTGGGAAGAAGAACTTGCGCTTCCCGTTAAGAGAAATTCCCAGGGACACAGGTATTATACAATGGAAGATCTCAATACATTTAAGAGGATAAAATATTTAAAGGAACAGGGGCTGCAGTTAAAAGCAATCAAATTGTTCCTTTCTAAGGATGGACGCCAAAATGCTTCTTTGATTCTCCATCAGGGAGATAAGGTGACGGCGTTTTGTAAAGAAACTTCGCCGCATGGTATGACAGAACAGAATACTTCAAGACCGGCTTCGCCGAAGCCGCTCAAAGAGGGAAACGCATCTTTGCCTGGGTCAAGACCTGCCAAAGAAGGAAATGCGGCTTTGTCTGCATCAAGACCTGTCAAAGAGGGAAACGCAGATTTGCCTGAGTCAAAACCTGTCAGAGAAGGAAATGTTTCCCTGCCCGCGTCTAAACTTATCAGGGATGAAGATCAGATCCGGCAGGAGGATCGAAACGAGAAAGCGCAGAAGCTGCAGATGATATTAAAATTGATGATCGAGGAAGTGCTTCACGAATATGACAGCGATCTGAAAGAAGGATTGAAAGAGGAGATAAGCGAAAGGCTTTGCACGGATGTCAAGGATGCGGTGATCAAGGAGATGGATTATCAGTTCCGTATGCAGGAGGAGCGGGAAGAAAAGCGCGGACAGGAACGAGAGGAAAGAGATCAGGAATTGCTTCAGCGCATCAATGAGATTCTAATGTCTAAAAAAGCAGAAAAGCGGGATAAAAAGACAAACAAGACAGCGTACAAAACATCCGATAAAGCTGAAAAGACAGATAAAATAGGTGATGAAACAAAAGACGGCGATACGGATAAAGAGGAGATGATCTGGAAAGGAGAAATAGAGGACAAGCCGGAGAAACCGCTCAAAAAGAAAAAGCTGGGGCTCTTTCAGTGGAAAGCCAAAAGCTCTCTTTCATGATAAGCATAAAAAACCAAGCACAGATATACACCATGTGCTTGGTTTCCTACATGCTTTGCATCTTTGTCCGGATGGAAAAGTTGGTCTTATTCCTCGGAAATAGCGCCTACAGGACATGCGCCTGCGCAAGCGCCGCAGCTGATGCAGAGTTCCGGATTGATTTCAAACTTTCCGTCTCCTTCAGAAATAGCGCCTACAGGACAGCCGCCTGCACAAGAGCCGCAAGAAATACATGAATCAGAAATAACAAATGCCATAATAGCGTTCCTCCTTATTTTTGAATAATTGCTAAAGCTATTTTAATACATTTCCGCGTATATGACAAGTGTTAATCTATTCCTTTTCTTCCTCACGCCGTTTTCGGATGCCGTTTAAGATGACTTCCTTCTTTTCAATGACATCTTTCTGGCTCATCGCCGGAACATCTTTTAATTTATAATCCATGCCAAGTTTTTCATATTTTGGTTTTCCCATGGTATGATAGGGAAGAACATCCAGCGCTTTCAGATTATGGAGTCCTCCGATAAAATAACCAAGCTTATAAAGATACTCATCGTCATCCGTTAATCCGGGTACTACCACATGACGGATCCACATGGGAACATCCCGGTCGGAAAGATATTGGGCAAATGCAAGGATGCCGTCATTAGGCTGTGTGGTCAGCTCCTTATGTTTTTCCGGATCAATATGTTTGATATCCAGCATCACAAGGTCCGTGACTTTCATAAGCACGTCCAGCTTTTCAATCAATGCCGTATTATTTGGCTTAAATACGATGCCGGAAGTATCAATACACGTATGGATATTGCGTTTTTTCGCTTCCGTAAAAAGTTCGATCAGAAAATCCACCTGCAGCAGCGGTTCGCCGCCGGTTACGGTCAGACCGCCATCCTTATAGAAACTGCGGTTCCGTTCATAGGCTTCCATAATTTCTGAAACTTCTATCATCCTGCCGCCGTTCATTGCCCAGGTATCAGGATTGTGGCAGTATGCACACCGCATAGGGCAGCCCTGTACAAATACGACGAATCTTACGCCGGGTCCGTCAACCGTTCCAAATGATTCCAGTGAATGAATTCTTCCGCTCATATGATTTGTCTTATCCTTTCTAAAATGAAATCCTATTCAGGATAGTATTAGTATACTATTTTTTTTAAATTCAAACAACAGATAACGCAAAGATAAAGGAAAAATATTATAATTAACCGGATAAGATATGGTAAAATAAGCGCAGAAGCAGCGCTTATTACAAATTGCTTCGCAATTTGAATTATGCGCAAAAAGCATGCGCGGATATGGTAAAATGTAAAAACAGGTATTCAGCAGATTGGAGGATTGGTTGTGTCTAATAAAAAGAAAAAGTCTCAAAAACCCGAAGAATCAGTGGCGCAGCAGATTATAGATTATGGTATGTCTATGCTGATGTTGATCTATGTGTCAACGATGCTTATATTTTACCCCTTGTACTATCAGGATAAATACCGTAACATGGGAGATGCAAAATATTCATTTTTCAGAACTATTTCTATTATTTTTTTGATATTCTTTCTAATCTTTTTGGCTTCATGGATGATTACATATCGGGAAAAATTCAGCATATTGTCTATTGTCCGGCGTTTTTCGATCACAGACTGGTTTGCTGCTGCGTTTTTAGTTTTGAGTTATTTTTCTTTTTTGTTAAGCGATTACCGGAATCCGACCGTACCTGGAGATTCCTCCTCTGCGCTGACAGGGTATAGCGGATGGTATATGGGAGTGCTGTCACAAGTAATGTTTGTCCTGATTTATTTTGCTGTTTCAAGATTTTGGGAATGGAGTGAGTTTACGCTGTTTTCAGCAATCGTTACATCGGGAGTGGTATATCAGTTTGCGATTCTGCAGCGTTTTTCCATAGATCCGCTGAAGATGTATGAAGGATTGGGACCGGAACATATCGAAAAATTTCTTTCCACATTAGGGCAGACGACATGGTTTTCCAGCTATGCGATACTTTTATTTCCGCTAGCCGCCTTTTATTACTGGCATGATGACAGAACATGGGTAAGGGAACTGACGGGGATAGTAATGGCACTTGGATTTGGCAGCCTTTGTACGGCGCACAGCGACAGTGGTTATGTGGCATATGTCCTGCTCCTGATGGTATTTTTCTGGTTTTCGTTGGAGAGCAATAAGAGCTTTGCACGTTTTTTAGAGATTCTTTTGATTGGTCTTACTTCTTTTCGGATCATAGGGATCATGCAGATCCTTTTTCCGGAGAGATTGATACAGTTGATCGCAGAAGATCAAAAGCTTTCCTTCTTCATTACGCAGAGTACATTCATGCTGGTCATGCTGGTGATCGTGGGGGCGCTCTATATTACTTTTTGTTGGATTTGCGGTTTTTCATGGATGGAAGCTTTAAAACCCGGAGCGGAGAAAAAAAGACAGAAGAATAATACTGCGAAGACGAAAGCGCAGGGATTTGATATCAGTAAATTCCTGTGGCTTAGGAAACTGATGATCGTGGCGGCTGTGGTTGTGCTGCTCGGCGTGGTTCTGGTGATCGTTTTAACTACTAAAAAAATGCTGCCGGAAAGTCTTGCCGGATTTTATAGTGTAGGATTTTTCAACTTTGATGATTATTGGGGAAACTGCAGGGGGTTTAATTGGAGGATGTCTGTACAGGCAATCAAAAACGCTTCTTTTAAGGATATGCTGGTCGGTGTCGGACCGGACTGCTTTGCCATGAGCATGGATAAATATTGCGCGCAGGAAGTGGAGACATTCTGGCATGGAATGAAGCTGGCATGCGCGCATAATGAATTTTTAAATATGATGGTGACGCAGGGCATTCTTGGCGTAACGGCATATGTTGGCATTTTTATCAGTTTTATCGTGCGGTGCATAAAGAGCGGGTCGGAGACTAAGAAGGTGGTGCCGTTTTGCGCTGCGGCATTGGCATATATGGGTCATAACTTCTTTTGTTATCAGCAGTGTATCTGTACGTCGACCGTATTTCTGCTGATGGGGATTGGAGAACTGCTGATGCGTAATGCGGCGAATGCAAACAATAAGGATAAATTAATAAAAAAGGATTAAGTTTTAAAGATGTTTAGCCGATATATAAATAGAATCCATAGGATAGGCAGATTGTGCCCTTTTAAGGATTTGGCAGAAGAAAAAGTCATGCTGTTCATATGATGGAAAAACATAATGATGGAAATCATGATACTGGCATGGTGGAAGGTAAAATGAGAAAGGTATGGTGTGATTCATGGGAGAAATAGTTTATGCGTGGGATGAACAACAGAAGGAAGCAATGCAGGAAGCAGCAGGATACCTGTCTCGATTGATTCCGGCAGCAGAGGGAATGGCTGATGAGTTCAAGGGAGAACTGCAGGAGGATTCCTATGATCTGTTGGATATGGTAGTTGAAGGATTAAATTGGGTTATTCAGGTTTATAACGGAACGAAGGATGTTATCAATAATGAAGCGGAACAGATTGATTCCAAGGCGATGGATCAGAAGATGAGTAAGTTCGGCTCCGCTTATACTGCCCACGACCAGAGTGGTATTGCTTCCGGTCTGGAAGAAGCGGTTCTGCCTTTCCTCAGAAAGATGAAAAAGATTGCGGATCAGGCATGATCAAGTTTTTGAATTGGAAGTAAAATTGAAAATAAAAAGTGGGAATGAAAAGGTTATAAAAGACAATAATAAAAAGCAGCGAACATCATAAATCTGATTGTTCGCCGCTTTTTTGCTTGCAATGTTTTGTAATGAATACACACTTTGCGAAGCAGTTAGCCTTATTTGTTTTTACATATATCCGTTAAACAACATTCCGCTGTAAGCGCTTGTGACATAGGGATTGGCATAATGACTTACATTGGGATTTTTATATGCCACGATTCTTTTGTCAATATAATCCAACGGATTGAGTTGAATCTGTGTAGCTTTATGCAATGTCGTATGCGTAAAATTCTTCAAAGAGCCTAAAGTTTCTTCGGCATCTGCACTGCCCAGTGCCGTGGTCAGCTTTTCCTCATCCACGGAAAGATTTCCGCTGCTGTCCTGCGTAATGCCCGCTTTTGTAAAGGCGGAGGCATAGCCTGCGCTCATTGCCTTCATCGTTCCAATCAGAAGATTGGTTCGGGGATGCTGGTCTACATATTTGGCGGCAGCTTGCAGAAAATCATTGTAGGAGCCTGTAAGAGATATAATATTGTCCTTCAATGATTCATAATCCGGCTTTACTCCAATCTTAATGGGGTCATCTTCCGTTCCGCCGATGTCCTTTAGCGTGATGGAATATTTACCATCCAGAATAAAGGAGTTGGAAGGAGACTGAAATGATTTGCCATTTACCGTATATCTGGCATTCTGCGCAGGGTTACCAGTCTCGCGGATGCCAAGATAATCGATAATACCCTTCCGCTGGCTTGTATTCTCGTCACTGATCGTAAACGGTTGCTGCCCACCGGTTGTTGTGCCGGTCTTATTGGAACGGATCAACAGAGCGGACTCGTTCTGTTCGTTTGTGATCACGGAAGCCTTCAATCCCAGATTAGAATGATTGATCAATCTGGAAAGACGGCTCTGAATCGAATGGTTAGTATCGGTATCTCCGATATTAAACTGCAATTCATAGTTTGAGTTGGCGGTCATTACATCAAAAGAATATGCACCGGGCGATAAGCTGAGTTCCGATTCGGGAATAAAATTTCCTACTGTCTCCTGAACCGTAGCCAAACCTTCTACCGTTATATCGAGCGTATCGTCTTTTGATATATTGATCCCGGTAGCCTCGACAACTTCCGGATCGGTCGAATATACGGTACGCTGTTCAAACATAGTCGATTCATTCAGACCGCCTAAGGATGCGATCGAATTACGAAAACGGATCGCGCTTTCTTTCATATGAATAGAATACTCTTCGATCGCTTTAACATCTTTTAATAAGAAGACAGGCTCGTCTTTGCTCATATTAACGATCGATTTATATACTTTTTTCAAATCGGAACGGTCGTGAGAATCATAACGAGAAGAAGACCGACCAAACAGATCAGCCCTGTAATAATTATAGACATTATTTAAAACTGCGTTATAATAATGTGATGCCATGTCAGTTCTCCTTTCCGTCCTTGACCGAACCTTCATGTATTTCTTGCCGTATCGTCAACTCCTTTTAACGATAAAATCATTGCCTATCATTGATAGTTAAATTCATTTTAGCATATGACAAAGTAAATTACAATGATTTTGAAAAATAAAAGTATAATAATTATAATGAAAATTCATGGTAAAAATTGTGGGATATTACAATGTCGAAATAAAAAAGAAGCAAAACAATGAAATATTTTTAAAATATTGCTTGACGTGAACGGACGGATATGCTATGCTAAATCAGCACGAAAGAGTTTAACTCTTTTTTTTGTGTTGTGATATTGGATATTTGAAGGATTTATGGAGGAAGGATTTATGCGTACAAGAATTACTTTGGCATGTACAGAATGCAAGAATCGTAATTATGATACCACAAAGGATAAAAAGACACATCCTGACCGTATGGAGACAAAGAAATACTGCAGATTCTGCAAGGCTCATACGCTGCATAAAGAAACAAAATAAGACCGGCATTTTATCCGGATTTGATCCGTTGCAAAGATGCGGTTTGAATTGGCAGGTTAGATTGAAAAATCAAAGAGTTTTTCAAAAACGAATAAATTCGTTTTGCAAATGTTGTGCCTGCGGCGCAAATCGCAGGTTACGGAAAGGCATGGTTATTAGTGTGAGAAGAACTTCTAGCTGCTCACTGCAAAGACTGTTTCGCAGAGAAGTTCTAAGTCTTACACCGAAAAACGCAAAAGCGAACGAGTTCGCTTTTTAGCAGCGTTTTCATTTCTATATTAAGTTGCAGCAGAGCTGCGACATGGGAGATTAGTATGGGAGATTCCGCTAAAACAGAAGGAAAGAAGAAACCGAGCTTCTTTAAAGGGCTGAAAAAAGAATTTAAAAAGGTTACCTGGCCGGACAGGAAAACAGTGACAAAGCAGACGGCTGCTGTTGTTGTGGTTTCTGTTGCCTTGGGGCTGTTGATTGCGCTTATGGATTTTATCATTCAGTATGGCGTTGACTGGCTGGTAACATTCTAAGGAAGCGCCAATCAAATCAGTGTTTCCTATAGATACGGTAATGGTTCGGTGATAAGAAAGGAACGGCGAATATGGCAGATTCATCAAAAAAAGTGAAAGTGAAAAAGATGGATGAGCTCAAGAAGATTCTTGCTCAGAAGGAAGACAATACAAGAGACATCTTAAAGCCGGTAAGGGCAGTTTCTGAAAAAGATGCACCTGCGATAAAGGAAGAATATGATATCGGTCAAAGCGATAATAAGAGCGGACGCGGTATGGGCTGGTATGTGGTTCACACATATTCGGGATATGAAAAAAAGGTAATGATGAATATTGAAAAGTCCATCAAGAACAGACCCGGATTGGAAGAAAAGATCTTGGAGGTGCGCGTGCCGACGCAGGATGTAACGGAACTGAAATCTACCGGCAAAAAGACATCCGAGAAAAAGATCCTTCCCGGATATGTGCTGGTGCATATGGATGCGGATGATAATGACGCGTGGTATGTTGTGCGTAATACCCGAGGGGTCACAGGATTTGTGGGGCCGGGAAGCAAGCCGGTTCCGTTGGATGAGCAAGAGATTGATCGTCTTGATAAGGGCAAAGTGGTGAAGGCAGACTTTGAAGTGGGAGATACGATCATGGTTGTGGATGGCGTATGGAAAGACACCATCGGTATGGTCAGCAAGATCGATGAAAACAAGAAGATGGCTTCGATCACGGTAGAGCTGTTCGGGCGGGAGACAAAGCTGGATATCAGCTTCTCAGACGTTAAAAAATTCTAAGTTTTGTTTTGATTATGAAGGCGTTCGTAGAAATCTTATTCTTAATCAATATAGAAAGATTTCTATTAACATATATATCACATATATGCGGGCGTGTGTGGGAGCAGTACCGGAGAAAATAAGGTCTGCGCCACTACCACATTATTTAAGGAGGTAGCCGAGATGGCAAAGAAAGTAACAGGTTATATCAAATTACAGATTCCTGCCGGCAAAGCGACACCGGCACCGCCAGTTGGACCGGCACTTGGTCAGCATGGCGTCAACATCGTTGAATTTACAAAACAGTTCAACGCAAAAACAGCAGATAAGGGTGATCTGATCATCCCTGTTGTAATTACAGTATATGCGGACAGAAGCTTTAGTTTTATTACCAAGACTCCGCCTGCCGCAGTATTGATCAAGAAGGCTTGTAATATCAAGTCCGGTTCAGGTACGCCGAATAAGACGAAAGTGGCGAAGATCTCAAAGGATAAGATTCGTGAGATCGCAGAGTTAAAAATGCCGGATCTGAATGCGGCAAGTATTGAAGCAGCAATGTCCATGATCGAAGGAACTGCCAAGAGCATGGGTGTTACGGTAGAGTAATCATTGATCAAAAACTGTGATGAGTGGAAGAGCGCATACTCGTTAAAACCACAAGGAGGTAAATGGAATGAAACATGGAAAGAAATATGTTGCGGCAGCAAAAGAGGTTGACCGTGCAAATTATTATGAACCTGCAGATGCAATTTCCGTAGTGAAGAAGACAGCTGTTGCGAAGTTTGATGAGACGGTAGAGGTACACATCAGAACCGGCTGCGACGGTCGTCATGCAGAGCAGCAGATCAGAGGGGCGGTTGTCCTTCCCAATGGAACCGGTAAGACGGTGAAAGTGCTGGTATTTGCCAAAGGCGATAAGGTGAATGAAGCAGAGGCGGCAGGCGCTGATTATGTAGGCGGCGATGAACTGATTCCGAAGATTCAGAATGACGGATGGCTTGATTTCGACGTTGTAGTTGCAACTCCGGATATGATGGGCGTTGTCGGACGTCTTGGTAAGGTGCTTGGTCCGAAAGGTCTTATGCCGAACCCGAAAGCCGGTACGGTTACCATGGATGTAACAAAGGCAATCAACGATATCAAGGCCGGTAAGATCGAGTACAGACTGGATAAGAGCAATATTATCCACTGCCCGATCGGCAAGGCTTCCTTTACGGAAGAACAGCTGAATGAGAACATGAACGCATTGATGGAGGCGATCGTAAAGGCAAGACCCAGCGCATTAAAGGGTCAGTATTTAAAGAGCATCACTCTTGCCACGACCATGGGTCCGGGCGTTCGTGTCAGCACGGCAAAATATTAATATAAGATAAATATTCATGCAAAAAGGCGTGGCTTTGGCTGCGTCTTTTTTGCACAGACCTTGATTTTTGACAGTCAGGCATGGAAAGTGATATGATGATATCATTATGCAGAAAGGGCTGCGTGTCATTTTATGAAGAAAAAGTTTGGGATGTTTTTTATAACATTATCGATTGTTGTGGCACTTGGCGGCGTAGTTCTGCTTGGTCTTGCATGGCGGGGGAATGGCAGCAAGGCAGGGCAGGACGGCGGCACGGGAACCGATGACCGCGCATCTGCGGTATCGGATG
>DLOQ01000017.1:1275-16299 GCA_002479655.1 Lachnospiraceae bacterium UBA7480 | reverse complement strand
CCATACACCGGCTGCTGGAGTGTAAACCGCTGGATATCAGCAGCGGTAAATCGTCAGACTTCGGGGATACGCAGTACCTGCCCGATATTCAGCAGGTCGCCGGTCAGGCCGTTTAATTTTTTGATGGCATCAACGGTCGTACCGTATCGTCTGGCNNCAGAGGGTATCTCCGGACTGTATGGTGTATTCGATATAAGGGGCGTTCTGCCCGGCCGGTATCTTTAAGATCTGTCCGGTAGTGATCATGTTACTTGTTAAACCATTTAATTTTTTGATGGCGTCAACAGTCGTGCCGTATCGTCTGGCAATCAGCCACAGGCTGTCGCCTGCTTTCACTACATAATCAAACGTGTCTGCTCCCGGTTCTGCCGGGGGGATGTTCTGCAAGATTCNNCTTTATAAAGCGTCTGCCATGTGAGGGGACCCACCGTGCCGTCAGGAGAAAGCTGCATAGCCTCCTGAAACTCTATGACAGCCCGGCGTGTTCCGCTGCCGAAGATACCGTCCTGCGCCGGCGCGGGAATACCGGGATAATATTCCGAGATCACATTTAACAGATATTGCAGGGTGATGACATCCTGTCCCCTTGACCCCTGACCCAGGACGGAGGATGGGGGAACCGTTCCTATGCCAAGCGTATCCCCCTCGCTGTCCAGTTCGGCAAGTCTGGTCACGGAGGAATACAGGCTTGAGAGCTTATACCATGTGGATTTGCCGACAATGCCGTCAGATTGGAGCCCGAAAATACTTTGAAATTTTGCCACGGCATTTTTGGTGCTGTTGCCAAAGGTTCCGGTCTCGTCCGTGATGGCGGGGATGGCAGGATAGTTTTTCCTGATTCGGTTTAAATAGGTCTGTATGGTCTGTACGTTCAGCCCGGTACTGCCTGTTTTTAAAGGGCTTCCGGGATAGGAGGAAAGAACGCCTGTCACGATGTTGGTTTCCGCTATCTCTATATCGTCCGGATAGTAGGAGCGCAGGATCTGTATCGGCGTCAGTCCGCGGTCTGCCAGTGAAACGGTTCCCCACTGTGACAATCCGCTGCAGGTGGAAGTGGTTCCGTTGCAGAAGGAGGTAAAGTAGGGTGCGTTTTGTCCCTGTCTGCGGACATATTCATTAAAGATCCGGTCAACGATCCGACTGATGGAATCATAGATCGGCCGCCCATAGACAAAGTATTGGTCGTAGGCGGTGCTGTTCGTAATATCAAAATTGTAGCCTCTGCTTCTGTACCATTCCGTATAAACGCGGTTAAGGGCAAAGGTGATGATGGCGTATATATTGGCGGTCAGGGCAGCCTCCGGCCATGTGGGGTAGATCTCGCTGCTTGCTACATTTTTCACATAGTCCGGAAAGGAAACCTGTATATTGGAAGCGGATGCGCTTGGTGCGCCGAGATGTACCGTGATGGGATTGGGTATTACGACCTGACGCAGTACATATGGCGATGATACGGTGCCTTCCTGTTCTCTTTGAACCGGCATGGAAACAGCCGGCCCGCCGATATTGATTTCAGCCTGCGCCGGACTGCGCTGCAATTCCTGCATGGGGATCATAGTCAACGGAAGCGTCGCCGTTTCTCCGTCAAAAATAGGGATATTGGTAATATAAAGATCGTTAAATCCTGCTGCCTGTGCCAATACATTGTAGTTATAATATGGAGTTCCGGAATAGTAAGGATTCTTGGAAAAACTTTTATCGACGGTTTCTAAGGGGACAGTCTGTGTTTCACCGTTTTCATCGGTCGTCAGTGTATAGAGCGTATTTTCCTCATCGTCCAATACCTTGACCGATACGCCGTCAAGGGGTACGGCATCATTGGCTGTCCGTGCCTGTATACTTAAATAGCCGATTGCCATAGGTTTAAAATCTCCTCGTAGGATATTTTTTCTGTTATCTTATTATATGAAATGGAAGCAAAAGAGTAACCGGACGTTCTGTTTGCGATTTGATTCCTTATGAAAATAATATTTCTGCAAATGATAAAATAGACTTATTAAAAACATGTATTGCAATACTTGATTAGGAAATTTTGATGAAAGAGATTTCCTTAAGGGGATCAACCTAGGATCCCCTTAATAGTAGATGACAATTTATTCATATCGATGGGTTTCAGAAGATACCCCTGCGGCTTTAATGCCAGTACCTCCTGAATCTTATTTTTCTCTGTTACGCCGGTCAGAAAGACAACGGGAAGATCTTTTGTCCTGTCGTTAGCGCGGATCTTTTCCAGTACGGCGGCGCCGTTTTCCGTCGGCATCTCATAATCCAGCAGCACCAGATCCGTATCTTTTGTTTCCAGAAACTTCAGCGCAACGCTGCCGTTGATCGCCATGGCAAGCTCATAGCGTTCCGATAGATAGCTTTTCAGAAGGCGCAGCATCCTGCTGTCATCATCTACGATCAAAATATGCTTTTTTTGTTCTGAGGTTTCTTCTTCTGCCGGTTCCTCTATGGAAGTGTCCGGCGCTTCCATATCTGTTTTAAGGTCATACTGTTCCTTCAAATCCTTTTTCCTCAGCATACCGGTAATTGCCTCAGCAATATTCTGACTTGAAATGGGTTTTTGCAGTACCAGAGGGTTAAGCTCAGAAGCCATGGAAAGAAATTCACTGCAATCAGCGGCATCGCCTATGATGACGAGGGGTATCCTGCTGGCAGGTTCTCTGCTCGCAATATTAATAAAACGTTTGATGTCATCGGGTTTTTCCTGTAATAGACAGTATACTATGACATTGGGCTGGACGTATTTAATATGCCTCATAATATCATCATAATGTTCTGAGGAGCTTAAACTCTCAAAATCATAGTCCATATATGTAAAAAATTCTTTGATTACACCGCGGTTATTGCCGATTAATAGTACTCTATACTTCATTGATTTTTCCCTTCCATTCCTTTATGATAGTTTCGCAATTTTCAACATCCAGTCTTTCTATGGCGTCCTTTAATTGTATAAAACAGGTCTCCTGCTCCGGGGGGAACATCATCCCGTCTAATCCTTCCACGACCTGATCCATCGTGTCTATATCCAGATTGTCAATTGCCTCCAGCATATTTTCCAGAACATCCCGTATCTTTGCCTCATCATAATCCTGTTTTGGCTTTTTTGTCTCCGTGGGATCTGTCAGATATTGCTCCAGGATCGGTTCATAAGCCCGATATTTTTCCAGCATGATATCATGGTTGGCAAGGATGAAATTCGTGTCGTTGTCATTTCCTGCCTTCTCCATTCTGGCTGCCAGCTCCGACAGCTCCAATGCGCCAACCTGTTTGGCAAAGCTTTTCAACGCATGTGTTTCAATGGTATATTTTTTCCAGCTCTTCTCATCAAAGTGCTGCTGTATCAAAGCTGCTTTTTGCGGGATCGTTTTGGCAAATTCTTTTACGATCTCCCAGAACAGAGTTTCATTTCCGGCCAGTATCAGCGCGGATTTTACATCCAGCATCGGGATCTCTATTTCATTAGAGAGACGATCGAGACGCTCACGTTTCTCTTTTTCCTGCTCGTCAGAATGTTCGATCTTTTGAAGCTTTTGAGCAGGAAGCCATTGTTTGAGCTTGGAAAGCATGATTTTTAACTCTATGGGTTTTGCAACAAAATCGTTCATGCCCTCCACCAAAAACATTGCCCGCGTTTCTTCCATGACGTTGGCAGTCAGTGCGATAATAGGAACATTGTCATAATCTTCATGAAGACGGCGGATGATCCGTGTGGTCTCGATGCCATCCAGTTCCGGCATCATATGATCCATAAATACCAGATCATAATGTTTTTTCGAGATCATCTCAATGGCCTGTTTTCCGCCGGAAGCTGTGTCGATCTTCATCTGTAAAGGCGCTAAGATTCCTTTTGCAACCATAAGATTTGGTTCGTTATCGTCTACGATAAGGATCTCCGCATCCGGCGCAATAAATTCAAAGCTGTCTTTTAAATAATCATCACCGCTGTAGAGGTCTTCGTGTGCCAGTATCTTGGACAGATCCATGATATAAAGCGGTTTGTTCACCGTTATGATATTTTCCTGACTAGGCTGCAGCTTAGTACCAAATTCGGCGATCCAGACGCCTGTTATGGACGGGTGTGATGTAATAAAATCGTTGGTAATGGAAGCATAGTTATTATCGGCCAACTCGATAAAAAGAAATTCCGCATCATTTTCCAAAAGAAGTGTTAAATCTTCTCTTTTTGTCATCGTGAGGCATTTTACATTCAGCTGTTCCAGCATTTCACGCATATGTTTTGCTAAATACGGGTTTGTGCAGAATAATCCGGCGGTCTTGGGCTTGTCTTTTTCCACTTCGATAGAAGGCTGGCTGTTGATTACGAACTGAGGGATCTCAAAGGAAAAACGGCTGCCCTTTTCGTACTCGCTTTCTACCCGGATATGCCCATGCATCAAGGTAACAAGCTGTTTTGATATTGCAAGGCCCAGACCGGTCCCTTCCACATTGCGGTTTCTCTTGCTATCTACCTGGTGAAAGGACTGGAACAGCTTATCCATANNACAAAAACCTTCAGCATGATCTCGCGTTCTGATTTTTTCTCATAGCTGATGGAAAGATGGACATAACCTTCTTTTGTGAATTTGACTGCATTGTTGGCAAGATTGATTATGATCTGTTTAATGCGGATGCTGTCGCCCATTAACTGATTTGGGATGTCCGGCGCAACATCAATGATAAACTCAAGCTTTTTATCTTTGATTCTCGTCATGATGATGCTGGTAATATCCTTGACGATCGAAAACGGCTCATACTCTGCCAGATTGATATTCATTTTGCCGGATTCGATCTTTGAAAAGTCCAGTATGTCGTTGATGATGGTAAGCAGCGTATTTTCGGAAGTCAGGATCTGCTTGATATATTCTCTGGCAGCAGACGGCAGGTCTTCCCGAAGCGCCATCTCCGCCATGCCGATTACTGCGTTCATGGGCGTGCGAATCTCATGGCTCATATTGGCCAGAAAGTCGGACTTCATATGCGCTTCTTTCTCGATCATGCTGCTCATCTGCAAAGTTTTCTTGTTTTGGTATGCCGTCTCAAAAAGCAGATTGACAGTGCGTGACAGGTAATTTGTAATACTTGTCCACCGTTCTTTAGAAATGGGTTCATCAACATTCTGCCGGCAGAAGACGCAGCCGATCGTCTGTCCCTCAACGATGAGCGGTATAGAAAAGCTTTTTGTGTCTTCTGCCGGTTCAAAATCATTGCCTTCAAGGATCTCTATCGTGACTTCCAAGGCGTCAGCCGCATCCTTTTGCAGCTGCTGAATCGTCCGTATGTCAAAAAGATCCGTCAAACATATTTTTTCCATGCGTAATGTGTCTCCCTGTCTTTGATTGCCTTTCCCTATTGTAACCTATAATGGCGTTTCCGACAAGAACAATTACGCAGAAAATAACGGAAGCTATATTTTTTTCGGTTTCGCGACAAAATGTACGCCGGCAGTAATCAGTGCGGATCCTGCAATTGACACGGGTAATAAACATACGCCATGAAATAAGAGATATATTTCTCCAAATACGATTGCCATCATCACCCAATGTGCGATTGGAAAAGCATAAAATCCATTCCTTGCGTAGTCCTTTTTCTGCTCCGCGATAAAGGAGAGAAGGATCAAAACGACCGGTATGCTTGCTATCAATACCGTGGGGATCCAAAACAACTTGATGAAACAATACCAACCGGCTAATTCTGCTAAGACAAAAGTAAAGATGGTGCCCGTGACATTGTTTGTTACCTTTTTGCAAACGAGCAATAGAGAATAATGCGCTATAAATATGAATATGGTAGATCCGACATAATTCCAAAGTTTTTCTTTATCAGTAAAAATAAAGTCGGTATTCTTTTCAACGTACAGGATATCCAGCCGGATGAGCGCTATTTGTATCAGCAGAAGAATTCCTATTGTAAGCAATCCGCTTAGGTAATGATAGAATAGTAAATTGCGTGACTTGATAGGGAATGTGCGCAGTACTTCCGTGCGGTTTTTGGTCTCCTGTGTCAGCAATTTGACCGCCTGCGCAATCAATACCACGATCACGGTCACTAATGTCATATGCTTCAAAAACTCATTTGAAATCTCATCATAACAAACACTGCCCAGATCGCGCAGCTGCGGATTCTTATCCCAAAGATCACGCAGCAGCTCCGGATTGTGATCATAAAAGATGCGAAGCCATTGCTCACGTTCTGCGTAATCTTCCAGATGAAAGAATGTATGAGGATATGCTCCGGATACATTCGACAACATGTAAATTACCACCAATGCAATGATCGCCATCATAATTCCCCAGTAAAAGCCATCTCTCTTAAATAAATTTTTTATATCACTCATTTTTCATGCCTCCCTCTTTTTGAATGTCAACCATCTTTCCTTTTCCCTGCATATATCTTTTCTTTAAAAGCATGTAGATCTCTTCCAGCGTGATCTGCTGTCCGGAATAATCTTTGATGCCAAGCTCCTGTAATATGCGTTCGTTCTTCTCCCGTTCACCCACGGTGTAAAACTCTGATAAGTCGCCTATCTTGGATGCCGCATGGACGGTCATGCCAAACAGGTTGCCATCCGTTGGTTTCTGGGGCAGGATGCCTTTCCATTTCTGTACGCTTTCCATAAACTCATCCACGGTTTTTTGCGCAAAGATTTTTCCGGCCTCCATCATGGTCACACTGTCGCACATGCGCTCCACATCCGTAAGATCATGGCAGGAGAAAAGCACTCCGATCTGCTCTTTCTCTACTTCTTCAATCAGGATATCGCGAAACATGGCTCTGCCCTCCGCATCCATACCGCTCTCCGGTTCGTCCATGATCAGATAGTCCGGCTGCTGCGCAATCGCTAAAATAAAATTTAATTTTGCCCTTTGCCCCTTGGACAAGGTGCCAATATTCTTTTTCGGATTGATGCCAAAGCGCTTCATCAGATCATCAAATTTCTCTCTGGAGAACGTGTCGTAGAAGTTCTGATAGTATGATGCCATTCCGGATACAGTATAGATGTTGATAAAATCAAGCTGTTCAGACACATACGCCACTTTTGCTTTTACTTCCGGATTATCATAGATTTCCTTTTCTTCATATTGTATCGTTCCCCGCGCGGGTTTGTAGATCCCTGTAACGCATTTTAGCAAAGTGGTCTTGCCAGCTCCGTTGGAACCAATCAATCCATGGATCTCGCCCTGATGAATGCATATGTTGATTCCGTGGATAACTGATCGATTATTGTAGCCTTTATATAAATTTTTAATCTCTAACATTTGATTATCATTCCTTTCTGATATATTTATATTAGGAAAACGGTGATTTAATCATCACTTCCCTAGATGGAAGAATAGATTTCCTTTATCAAATCAATCACAGCTTCCTCGGAATAACCTGTACGTTTCAGTTCGATCAGTTCACTCTGAATCCTCTTTCGAATCTTCTCCAGTTCCTCCGTATTGGGTTCCATGCTTGGCATGGTCGTTATATAGGTTCCTTTTGCCCGGATCGTCTCAATCACCTTCTGGCGTTCCAGCTCCTGATACGCCTTCGCCACGGTGGAGGGCGTGATATCCAGAGTCTGTGCCATCTTCCGGACGGAGGGAATAGAATCTCCGGGACTTAAATATCCTTTGATAACCAGTAGTTTGATTTGTTCAATGATTTGTTCATAGATCGGTTTTTTGCTGCGATAATCCAGTTCGATCAAATGATCACCTCCTCGTCTCATGTATTGATTTTTTGTTTCAATTTCGGTTATGAAAAGATTGTACTATCTGTATTGCATTGGATAGTACAGTTATTGTAATATGATTTTCGTGATTTGTCAACAAGATTAGGGAGAATACTTAAAAAATTTTCCCATAAAAATTTTGGACAATAAGATTTAAATCTATTACTCCGCCCAATTCTCAAGTTTGAGCCCATTAACCCGCATAAATTCTTTGGTGTTATTTGTGACAACTATATATCCTAACGACTTGGCATGTCCTGCGATCATCATATCTAATGGTCCGATCGGGTTTCCCGCTTTTTCCAATTCCGCTCGTATTTTTCCATAACTTTCAGCCGCGGAAGAATCAAAATCCATAATTTCGATATTAGCCAAAAGTAATGCTAATGCCACTCTGTTTTTTTCTGTCGATTGACTCTTCTCAACACCATGAACCAGTTCTGCATAGGTTACCGAAGAAATGCATATCTCCGACGGATCATGCTCTTGCAATTTCAGAAAAACCTGTTGTGGTTTGTGCTTTATGGCATAAATACAAATATTTGTATCTAACATGTATCTCATAGATCTTCACGCTCCTGCTTTGCTTCATCAGTTCTGCCACCATCCATAAAATCCTCAGAAAACATATCAATAGCCTGCATAAATGAATTCCATTTATCTGTTTTTGGCATAAGCATAACAATATCGCCGATTTTATTTACGGCGACTTCATCCGTATTGAACCTATATTCTTTAGGCAGCCTGACCGCCTGACTTCTGCCATTTTCAAAAACTTTTGCTGTCATCATACTAATAACCGGCTCCTTTCTTTTGATAATAGTATATACCAAGATATATATCTTAGTCAAGAAATTAGAATTTAATTAAAAAACGCAGACCATACGATCTGCGTTTTTGTTTGTAGTAGTTTCCCTAATAGGAATTGGCAATTCTTCCTTCGCTTACGCCAAATGTTATGTAATGTTGATATAATGCATTTTTATCATATCCAAAAGCAGCCATTACATCTGGATATCTGTCGGCGTAATCTATATAATTAAATTCATTGATATTACTAATATTTGAATTAGGAATATCCTCATTCCGAACCGATAGCCATGGATTATTGATATCTATATCTGTCGGATCCCATCCTCTGTATGGAGAATCTTCCGGTATGCTGATGGCGGTCGGTTTTCCAAGTGGTCCGGGTACTTCGCTGTCGGAGTATACGACCACCGTTGTGCCCGGCTTGCAGTTATCGTATATCCATTTCGCGTCCTCTACGGACAATCTCACGCAGCCTAAGGACGCATTTTGCCCCAGCAGATTGTATTGATCCCATTCCAGCGTATCCGGTGAAGATGCTATGTAGGGGACTGAATGAAACAGGATCTTTCGATTAAACCGTACTGCGTATCTTCCATAAGTGTTATCTACCATCAGACACCATTCATAATAATTAGAGGTTTGGAAAGTGCCTTCCGGTGTCCCGTGTCCCTGACGACCGCAGGAACATACCATTGCCTTGATCGGGGTTTCAGTGCCATCGGCTTCCTTTTGTACAACAGTAATACAGTTTAAAGCTCTGTTTACATAGATGACATAATCCGGTCTTGTATCAATATTGGTATTTTCGTCTCCTGATGCCGGCGCCTCCGCCGCTTCTACACCGGTGGCATTAAAAAACAACAGGATAACCATGCAGAATATGCTTGCTGTTAAAAGCAGTGATTTTTTCATAACGATCTCCCATGCCGCTTTTAGCGGATTTTTTGTAATGTTGAGATTATAACATAGGGCAATTTAAATTGCAATAAATTTTGCCGATGAGACAGTAGACTTTTGACAGTGTGATTGATATAATAAGTATATTCAATAGCGCTTTTTAAATTTAAAGAAGGAATGGAAAACGTATGATGCGTGATACAATTTTGATTTTTGATGATAATGAAATCGAACGCGGGATTTTGTGTGAATTATTTCGCGGGGAATATAATATATTAGAGGCGAAGAACGGTAAAGACGGGATCGATCTATTAAAAAGCAATTTTGATTCCATTTCCGTTGTTTTGATTGATAATATGATGCCCGTAATGGATGGGTTTGAGGTGCTGGAACGCCTGAAAGAAAAAAATGTTATCAATAAGATTCCGTTTATCATGATCACAGGCGAGGATTCCGTGGAATATGAGAGAAGAGGTTATGAATACGGGATCGTAAGTTATATCAAAAAACCGTATCAGGCTGAGGTCATAAAGCAGGTAGTGCGCAATGCGGTCGACTGGTTTCAGTATAAAATGCAGCTGGAGCTTGTTGTGAAAAAACAGAATGATGATATCCAGAAACAGAATGAAATGTTAAAGCGGCAGGCGGAGAAGCTGAACCAGCTGAATGAGACTTTGATCGATTCCCTCAGCAATTTAGCGGAATTTAGAAATATGGAATCCAGACAGCATATCAAAAGGATACGCGCGTTTGTTCAGTGCCTTGGAAAATGCGTTATGAACCGTTATCCGGAATATGAACTTACCCCTGAAAAACTGGATCAGATCAGCTGGGCTTCCTCGCTCCATGATATTGGGAAGATCGTGCTTCCGGATAGTATCATCTTAAAATCCGGCAGGCTGACGAAAGATGAATTTGAATTGATTAAATCGCATACTTCTAAGGGCGCGGAGATCATTGCAGAGTCCATTCCGCTGAATGATAAAGAAATTTTTGATTATGCATGCGATATTGCCAGACATCATCATGAAAAATATGACGGAAACGGTTATCCTGACGGCTTGAAGGGTGATGAGATCAGTATAGCGGCGCAGATCGTTTCTCTGGCGGATGTATATGACGCGCTTACTTCCAAGCGTGTTTATAAAGATGCTTATGAACCGGATCGGGCATATCAGATGATCATGAGCGGACAGACCGGTGTGTATTCGCCTAAATTGCTGGAAGCGTTTACCGAAGTGCGGTCAGATTTTGAAAGTCTGTCGATTTTATATAGTGATGATGAGTAAGCGGCGGAAAAGGATTTTGGCATATAATAATGGGAGGCGGAGTGAAATATGGGATTTAAACCGCGTATTTTATTAGTGGATGACAGCGCTATCAATCTGGCATATACAGAGCAGAAATTAAAGGATCTATATGATGTTGTAGCAGTCAATTCCGGTTCAAGGGCGATCCGGTACTTAAAGGGTGAGAAGCCGGATCTTATTCTTTTGGATATCCGTATGGCGGAGATGGACGGTATCGAAACATTAAAGGAGATCCGTACCCTGGAGAATGGGATGGGTATTCCCGTTATTATGCTGACATCCAAAAATGATAGGGAAAGCATTGTTGAAAGCCAGAAATTGGGAGTATATGATTATGTGTTAAAGCCGGTCGAGGCGGATGTGCTTTGCAACAGGATAAAACGCGCGTTGGAAAAAGAAAGTAACAATTAGAGATTTAATGGGAAGGGAGCTTGTCGGATACGGATGAAAAAGAAATATGCCGGCGCGTTAAAGGCTGCGTTTCCTTATACGGTGCCGATCTTTGCAAGCTTCTGGTTTTTAGGTCTGACTTATGGGATCTATATGAATGTTTCCGGCTTTAGCTTCTGGTATCCATGTCTGATGAGTCTTACCATCTTTGCCGGTTCTGTGGAATTTGTGGCGGTCAGTTTTCTGCTGGGCGCATTTAACCCGCTTCAAGCTTTGGCGATGACGCTGATGATCAATGCAAGGCATCTGTTTTATGGGATTTCCATGTTGGAAAAATACAGGGGGACGGGTCTGAAAAAAATATACCTGATCTTCGGGATGTGCGACGAAAGTTTTTCCATTAACTATACAGCGAAGATTCCGCCGGATGTTGATAAAGGCTGGTTTATGTTTTTTGTTACCCTGCTGAATCATTTTTACTGGTTTTTTGGGGCGACTCTGGGCGGATTGTTTGGGTCGCTGGTTAGGTTTAATACGGAGGGATTGGAATTTGTCATGACGGCTATGTTCGTTGTGATCTTTATGGAACAGTGGTTTAAGGACAGGCAGCATATAGGGGCGGTCGGAGGGCTTCTGCTTTCAGCGGTTTGTCTGTGGATATTCGGACCGGAGCGTTTTATCATCCCATCCATGGCGGCGATCCTTCTTGCGCTGACCTTTGCAAGAGGTCGGCTGGAGAAAGGAGGGGCAACGGAAGCATGATGACGTTGACGGAGCAGATGATCACGATTGCCGTAATTGTATTCGGAACTATGCTGACACGGTTCCTGCCCTTTTTGGTATTTCCGGCTGGTAAGCCGACGCCGGATTATATTAAATATCTTGGTAAGGTGCTGCCTGCTGCGGTTTTTGGCATGCTGGTGGTATATTGCCTAAAGGATGTCAGTTTCCTGACGGGAAACCACGGTCTGCCGGAATTGATCGCCATTGCCGTAGTGATCGCGCTTCATAGCTGGAAGCGGCAGATGCTTTTATCGATCGCCGGCGGAACGGTATGTTATATGCTGCTTGTGCAGATGGTGTTCTGATTGGTGTAATCTACATAAAGGTGGGCATGATAATTACAATAGAAAAGGAGAATAGACAATGTGTACTGCCATAGCATTTCATAACAAGGATTTTTATTTTGGGAGAAATCTTGATTTGGAGTATTCCTATCATGAGGAAATCACAGTCACGCCGAGGAATTATCCATTTCGCTTTAGGAACGCGAAAGAAATAAGCAGCCACTATGCCATGATTGGTATGGCGTATATTCAGGATGATTATCCGCTTTATTATGACGCGGTCAATGAGGCGGGGATCGGTATGGCGGGACTGAATTTCCCCGGTTATGCGGATTTCAAGCCATATACGGAAGGGAAAGACAATATTGCGCCGTTTGAGTTTATTCCGTGGATCTTGAGCCAGTGCTCCACCATGGAGCAGGTTCGTGAAAAACTTTCCGTAATTAATCTGCTCAATCTGCCATATAATGATCAGCTTCCTCTGACTCCGCTGCACTGGATCATCTCCGGCAGGGAAGAAAGCATCACGGTCGAGTCGGTAAAGGAGGGGCTGATGGTTTATGACAATCCCGTGGGGGTGTTGACCAATAGTCCGCAATTTCCGTATCATATGACCAATCTTTCCAATTACATGAGCCTTTCCGTGGATTCTCCGGCAAACCGTTTTTCGGAGAAGATAACGCTGGAACCTTATTCACGCGGTATGGGCGCAATGGGGCTTCCGGGGGATCTGTCTTCCGCTTCCCGTTTTGTTAAGGCGTCGTTTACAAAGCTGAATTCCTGCTGTGAGCCTACGGAAGATGCTAATATCAGTCAGTTTTTTCATATCTTAGGAAGCGTTGACCAGCAGCGCGGCTGTGTCCGTATGCCGGACGGAAGATATGAGATCACGATCTATTCTTCCTGCTGCAATGCGGACAAGGGGATCTATTATTATACGTCTTATGAAAACAACAGGATCAGCGCAGTGGATATGAACCGGGAAGATCTGGACGGACGAAAGCTGACCGCATATCCGATGCTGTTGAAACAGAGCATAAAGCTGCAGAATGAAAAGCAGTAGAATGAAAGCAGCGGACGCGCTGAAATGTTGACATAGAAGAACGTAATTGATAAAATATTTTATTAAAGGAAGCGGTGATTTGATCAGCGCTTTCTTAGAATTATTATATTTGTTGACTGACCATGAAGTTTATGGCAGGGTAGAAATGTCTTTTTTGATAATGTATGATTGGGGGATGCCTATGTATCATTGTCATGTATATTGTTATGTGATTGGTAAGAAAAGTCATCTTTTTGATATTGTCAGCGCTATGCCCGCGCTGGAGTCTTTTTCGCATGAATACATAGAAAGCGAAAGCCCAAAAAAGGAGCTGGCAAAAAAGGCTGATATGATCCTTGCAGATCTGCATGATGTGGATGCAGTAAAGGAAGTGCAAAAGCTGGCTGCATGGAAGAAGCCGGAGGCAGAATTGATACTTCTGACGGAGCAGGGAAAGTTTGAGGAGCTGGGAGACTGCCTGTCGGAAATTACGGATATCTGGACATTGCCGCTGACGGAGGAGGAGATACGGTTCCGTTTCCGGAGATGGCAGCAGTCCTATAAAATGAAAAAGGATCACTGGCAGACAGCGCAGTATCTGGACCGCACGATCGACAGTATGCCGAATCTTGTCTGGTATAAGGACAAAAACGGGATCCATGAGAAAGTGAACGATTGTTTTTGTAAGACAGTGAATAAAACCAAGGAGCAGGTGCAGGGGCGCGGACATGCATATATCTGGGATGTGGAGCAGGATGATCCCGCCTGTATTGCATCGGAAAATAAAGTCATGAAACAGAAGAAGACTTTTGTTTCCGATGAGATCATCCAGACCGGTGAAGGGAAAAAAGTGCTTGCTACATATAAATCCCCGCTGTACGATCTGGACGGCAGCGTTATGGGGACTGTGGGAGTGGCAATCGATGTAACAAAAGAGCGTGCCTATGCGGAGGAACTGATCAAGAAAAACCAGACACTGGAAACGCTTTTTATGACAACAGACTGCGGTGTGATGTGCCACACCATGGATGGAAAGCGGATCATCAGCATCAACAAAGCCGCCTTAAATATTTTGGGATTCCAATCTCAGGAAGAGATGGAAAAGCATGGATTTAATATGGTCTCCCCTTCTGTGGTGGATGAGGATAAGGTGAGGATGCAGAAAGCCATCAAATCTCTGAAAAAGATAGGTGACAGCATCAGTATGGAGTACCGTGTCCGTCATTCGGATGGGAAACTCCTTTATGTTCTGGGAAGTTTTAAGCTTGTGGAAGAGAACGGCGAATTATATTGCCAGAGATTTTTGCTGGACCGTACCGCCCAGAAGCTGCAGGAAGAGGAAGAACGGCAGAAGAATAAGCGCAAGCAGGAAGAGCTTATCCATGCCCTTAGTATTGATTTTAATCTTGTGTGTTTCTTTGATCTGAATACCGGAATGGGAAGGGCGCTTCGGATCGGGGAATGTAAAAATGATATATTGGCTCCTATTTTCTCGGGAGATCTGATCTTAGAAGACGCACTGGAGAGATACATAGAAGCGGGTGTTTATGAGGAGGACAAGGAGCCGCTGCGGAAGGCTGTTTCGCGGCAGCAGTTGGAAGAGGAGCTTTCCAAAAAGTCCATCTTCCATATCAATTACCGTACCACGTGCTGCGGTAAGCTGCAGTATTTTCAGTTAAAGATCGTGCGCGCCGGAAAATGGGATGTGAATCATGGCATTGTTTTGGGATTTCGCAGCGTAGATGAGGAGACCCGCGCGGAAAGGGAAAAGAAAGAGCTGCTGGA
>DLOQ01000017.1:914-1116 GCA_002479655.1 Lachnospiraceae bacterium UBA7480 | reverse complement strand
TGATGTTTTGGATATGAGCCGTATTGAGAGCGGTAAGATCCGTTTGGAAGAGGAATTGTGCAGCCTGCCGGAGATCATACATGGGCTGCGCAGCATCATTCAGGCGGATATTCACGCGAAGCAGCTGGAACTGCATATGGATGCGGTGGATGTCCAGAATGAAGAGGTATATTGTGACCGCCTGCGTTTAAATCAGGTGCTT
>DLOQ01000017.1:0-831 GCA_002479655.1 Lachnospiraceae bacterium UBA7480 | reverse complement strand
CGGCATCGGTATGAGTAAGGAATTCTTATCCCATATTTTTGAACCATTTGAGCGGGAATGTAACTCTACGATCAGCGGCATTCAGGGTACAGGGCTTGGAATGTCGATCACCAAAAATATTGTGGATATGATGAATGGCACCATAACGGTCAATAGTAAACAGAACGTCGGAACGGAATGTGTGGTTTCCTTCTCGATGCGCGTGAGCGAATCAAAGAAGGAACGTCAGACGATCCCTAAGCTGAGCGGTTCTCGCGCATTGGTAGTGGATAATGATTTTAATACCTGTGACAACGTATCCTGTATGCTTCAGCAGATCGGTCTGCGGGCGGAGTGGACGCTTTCGGGAAAAGAGGCTGTGCTGCGTACGCGTCAGACTGTCATGCGTAAGGATGAGTATTTTGTGTATATTATTGCATGGGTTCTTCCGGACATGAATGGTATTGACGTGGCAAGGAGGATCCGTCAGGAGGTAGGAAAGGACGTGCCGATCATCGTTCTTACGGCATATGACTGGTGCGAGATCGAGGATGAGGCGAGAGAAGCGGGAGTGACCGCATTCTGCGGTAAGCCGCTGTTTTTCTCAGAGCTGTACGGATGCCTGAATTCCATCGTCAATACAAATGAAAATGTTAAGATCGTTTCTGAAAACAAGGAGCCGATCCGCAAGGGACGTATCTTATTGGCGGAAGATAATGAGTTAAATCAGGAAATTGCAGTTGCTATTTTGGAGGAAGCGGGATTTTCTGTGGAGGTTGCCCAAAACGGTCAGATCGCCGTGGATATGCTGGCTGCTTCTAAAGCAGGATTTTATCAGGTGGTGCTGATGGA
>DLOQ01000029.1 GCA_002479655.1 Lachnospiraceae bacterium UBA7480 | reverse complement strand
GGTTTCCGGAGTCAGCAGTCCCATATCATGAAATTCCTGTAACCGCTCCACGTCGCCGAGCAGCCATGGACGGGAAGCGGTTATTTTGATCACGTAGTCTTTATAAGGAGCATAGCATCCCGGCAGCAGGTCGTTGACTTTGATCCAGTCGTCTTTCCATACCTGAAAGATCCGGTTTTCCCATGAGGAGGCAACATCATCCGAAATGTGGATCATAAAATGATTACCATATAAAACATAGATGCTCATTGTATCCATCCGTGCAAGGGTATGAAATAAATGGCTGTAATAGGGGTTAAAAATATCCGGATAGATCCAGCTTTGAAAAGAACCGATCATGGAGGATCTTTTATATATGATCGTATTGATCGACGTCGCGACCCAGCCATGATCATGATAAAATTCCGTTGGTTCGCGGTAGATGTGTTTTTTGATCTCATGATAAGGCGAGGTAAGGTTCAGACAAAGGACATCGGGGTCTTCTTCCAGTGCCTCCATGACGGCGGTCAATGCCTCTTCCGTAAACATGCACCGATCCTTGGAAGGCCAGATATAATCATATTCCCGGAGCATGCCGTGACCGTTAAAGATCATTTCTGCCCGGCTGTTGTCTTCGGGAAAATGCAAATGATATAAGTTGGTAAATCCTCTGTTTCGAAAAGCTTCTACGACTTCTTTTGTTTTTGTATCGCTGCTCCCGTCATAATAATACACGTCTATATGCAGATCATAGAGATCCTGCGCTGCTAGGGAGAGTATCTCATTAACTGCTTCGGGATGATGATAAGTGGGAATTCCGATGGCAATTGATTTCATGATGTTTTTTGCGGGTAACCGCTCCTTTCCGGTTTTAGGGTTATTCATTTCCATTCGGGGCGCCGCTTTTGAAAGACGCCTTACTGCAATATTTTGCAAGTTTTTAATTTATCATAATTGCGCATGCTTTTTGCGCATAATTCAAATTGCGAAGCAATTTGTAATAAGCACTGTTTTTGTGCTTATTTTACCCTAATTAGTCTCCAAAACAGATGCCCAGCATCTTCGCTTCCTTTACGATAGTTGCATCAGGAGAAACCATCTTCAGCTTGCCAGCCACATCCTCCAGCGGCACCTTAACGATCTCCCTGTTCTTATAACCAACCATGAAGCCATATTCATCCTTCAGAATCAATTTGCCCGCCTCTGAACCGAGTCTGGAAGCAAATACTCTGTCATAAGGACATGGGGAACCGCCGCGCTGCATATGTCCGGGAACTGTCACCCGGACCTCAAGACCGGTCTTTTCTTCGATCTGCGCTGCCACTTCATAGGAAACGCTCGGATGTATCCTCTTCTCCAATTTCTTCTTATAATCTTTCTTGCTCAGCTTTGCATCCTCTGCAGAGATCGCGCCCTCCGCCACTGCAAGGATCGTAAATCTGCTGCCGGATTCCTCACGTTTCTTAATGGCAGCGATTACCTTATCAATCTTATAAGGTATCTCAGGGATCAGTATGATATCCGCGCCGCTCGCCATACCGGCATTTAACGTAAGCCATCCTGCCTTATGTCCCATGACTTCCACAATGAATACACGTCCATGGGAGTCCGCCGTCGTATGGATGCAGTCAATTACATTTGTCGCAATATCTACTGCACTCTGGAAACCAAATGTCATATCCGTCCCCCACAGATCATTATCAATCGTCTTAGGAAGCGTAATGACATTTAATCCTTCCTTCCGGAGCAGATTCGCCGTCTTATGCGTACCATTACCGCCTAAGATCACAAGGCAGTCTAAGTTTAATTTATGATACGTATGCTTCATCGCCTCGATCTTATCTACACCATTCTCATCCGGTTCTGTGATCGTCTTAAACGGAGTTCTGGAGCTTCCGAGAATGGTGCCGCCTTTTGTCAGGATACCGGAAAAATCCCTGCTGGTAAGCATCCTGAAATTGCTGTAGATCAATCCCTTGTAGCCGGATAAAAATCCGAAGATCTCCACTTCTTCCTTGCTGTTGTTCAGTGTCTTTACAACGCCTCTCATCGCCGCGTTAAGCGCCTGACAGTCCCCGCCGCTGGTAAGCATACCGATTCTCTTCATAGTTCATACCTCCTGTATAATGATTTTTTATTTGAAGCCTAAATAAAAATACTATCTTCGGACAGCGCATCAATCCCATGACGCTGCATACAAAGATAGTATAACATATTTTCCCGATTAGTAACAGATTGAATGTTATTTCTCATAAATTTAAAATTTTGCTTGAAAATACATAACATTTCCCTTATAATCGGTTAAGTATGGAAGATTACGCATTACTTTATCTTGTAATCATTCCGACACGGAGACGTACCGAAGAGGCCGTAACGGGACTGACTCGAAATCAGTTTATCGGTTTAAACACCGGTACGAGGGTTCGAATCCCTCCGTCTCCGCTATTATAAACATTCAAGTATACTATGTTTTATTCATTTACCCCGTAGATCCCTATCAATTCCAATCCTAATTCTTCATAAGGGATCGTCACCTCGATCGTTCCCGACCCATACGGACCCAGATGATACGGGGAATATTCCACAACCACCCCGTCTGCACCAAGATACATCCCACAATCAAATCCTGCATACTGATAAACCGTATCATACAACGCGTCTTCTTCTATCTCAAAGTAAAATCTGCCGTTTTCACCCTGATAATCCGCCACGGTATATTCTGCTGCCAGCGTACGGAACTCCTCTTCACTGACGCCTATTATATCCGCCATACTGATCTTAGCGCCATCAGAAAGATCGAATAATAAGTGTAACCGCCACGGATCACCATGTGCACCGCCGCTGTAATCATAGCCGCTATAATCCGCCTCCAGACAGGTCAATTCTTCCTCCTGTCCCTCCTTACGGAAACGATACCTCGTTATGCCATTCACTTCCTCCTCAAGCGTCGTCCTCCAGGTATAACTGCCGCAGAGATGTCCCTCTGTCGTCCCGTCAGTCTGATAAGTTCTCAGGCGTTCCTCCATTGATGTCAGAGTTCCGTCCATCTCTTCCGCCAGGGCTCCATTGATCTTTTCTGTAACAGGATCTTCATCCCCGTACAGCTGTATTCCCTCGATATAATATTCATAAATCAGCTCCCCGCAGTTATCGCATTGATAATTATCAGTGGCATACGAAACCTCGCCCACATCAAAGATACCATGATATTCATCCACTACGTCAAGTCTTGTCAGCATATGCGCTTCGTCAGACAGATGACAGGAAAACCACCACAGACTTTTTCCATCGAAATCCATATAATAACAGGCATCTCCCTCTACGGTAAATCCCGCAATGCCGTTACTTCCTTCCCTTTGATACGGCTGCCCGGCAATGTCCGATGTTTCAAACAACAGCTCCTCTTTCGCATCCGCATCATACAGATCACAGCGATAAAAGAAATACTGATTCTGATTTAACGCTATTTTATTATATCGATAAAAATATAAATACCCGTCCCTTACATCAAGATACGAACCATCCGACCACACATAAGTTCCTTCCTTCACATCCGAACCGTCGGCAAAAGTACCCTCAAGGTCATAGATAAAATAATACCATCCATCCACTTTCCATCCGTCCGCATCTTCCGGACGACCCACGGCAAACAAAAGGCTGCCATCCGTTCCTTTGATACGGATGATGCTTGGATCGATCTGCCGCTCCCAGAGGATACTGCCATCCACGGCAACGGCGCAGACCTTCGCCGCCTCCTGCTTCCACACCAGCAGTCTGTCATATACATTCAATCCGTTAAACAGATCTTTGGCATCACCGCAGCAAAGATATCCCTGATTATACAGATCCATGATCGTCGTGCAAAGCGTATCCTGTGACTTTGTAAAGCTGCCGTCCGGCTGCCGCTCATAACAGTACGCATACCAGTTCCTTGCACCCGTATCTTCCTCATAAACATAATAAATCATGTACAGCCTGCCCTGATAATACCCAAGCAGTTCTCCTGATATCGATGCCGGAAACGTATCTATTTCCTGCTCTGTGCCAAATGTCTGACCTGCCAGATCTAACTCAGCGCCGGCCGTGATAAAACCATTTTCTCCACGGACCGTCCCCTGTATGCCGCTCCTTCTATTCACCGAAGTCAATGTAAACGGCATTTGCTCCGCTTGGTCATTTCCTGTTGATACAACGTCACGATATATTAGGACAAAAAGCATATCTGAAGAACCGGAAGCTCCGGCGATCATTTCATCATCCTCGACGCAGTAAACAAGACCGCCACCATTGCCCGTGTCGATCACTGTCATATCAGAATATGCATAAACAGAAGCCTGTCCACCTTCCGTCTGACCGGCTGCATCTCTCTCCGGCGGATCGTTTTTATTTGTACATCCACATAATAATACTGACAAGATCAGTATCAATGCTGTCTTTTTGCATCCCATCATTTATTTCTCCAACTTTTACTTCCTGCCTCAGATCCAGTTCCAAACATGGCGCTGCACATCAATCGAATGCAGCCTGTCTTTCCTCCTTCACGCCGTAGATATCCACCAGTTCCAGTCCCAGTTCTTCATAAGGGATCGTCACGCGGATATATCCCCCCGCATATCCTCCCAAATAATATGGCGCATATTCCATGACTACGCCATCCCCGCTAAAATACATCCGGCTGTCAAATCCGGTATCTTCATATACCTTATCATATAAAGAACGTCCGTTCCAATATCCATTTTCATCATAATTATATCTGCTATTATCTTTTTGGCAATCCGCTAAAGTATATTCCGCCGCTAATGTGCGAAATTCCTCTTCACTGACTCCCACGATATCCCCCGCTGTGATCTCCGAACCATCTGCCAGATCAAAGAAATAATGACTAATCGTCCTATATCCGTGTGCAGCGCCTGAAGAATATTCATAGACTCCATAGTCCACTTCCAGACAGATCAGTTCTTCTTCCTGCCCCTCCTTATGAAAACTGTACTGCGTTACGCCATCAAAATTTACGGAATATACACCGCTGCCATAATGGCGATCGTCGTCATATTCATCATCTAAAGCAGCAAAATAGTCAGCGTAATTTTGGCTCATTTCTTCCGCACGATAGTCCGGGTTTTCCAAAAGGACCTGATTGATCACGTCCGCATAAGGCACCACTTCTTCTGACAGACAGATCTGCTCTGCATAATACGTATCAATCAAAGTGCCGCACTTCGGGTAGAAAAAATCAATGTTTTCATAAGAAACTTCCCCCATATCAAACATCCCTCTGCAGTCATCCAGCAATCCAAGTCTGGTAAGCGGATGCGTCTCATCAGCCAGATCGCAGGAGTACCACCACAGACTCCCATCGTCAAAGTTTACAAAGCAGCAGAGATCTCCCTGCACGGCAAAGCCGTCTATTCCATGCATTATATTAACATCCAGTCCCGGACCGTCCGCAGACTCATAGAGCAGTTCCTCCTCTCCCAGCGGATCCAGGCAGCATCGGACGACCTTGTAAGCATCTATGTTAAATCCCTGACGCTCCGTATACCGATAATAAACATATCCATCGTAAACCCCCATAATGGAAATATCGTTAGAATTTTTCATTTCAATGGGTTCACTATATGCATCAGTTCCGGCACAATCATAAATAAAATAATCATAAATATTATTACTAAAATAACGATGTTCAGATGCAGCTTCAGTTAATGGATCATTAACAGCCCATCCAATCACAAATCTTCCGTCTGTCCCATCAATAAAACAAATTGACGCATCAATCGGCTGCTCCCGGCAAAGAGTTCCATCTGTCTCAAAGACTGCCACTACCGCTTCCTCTTTTCCTTTCCAAAGCAGCAGAAGCCCCTGTTTATTCAGACAGCTAAAAATATCCTGTCCATCGCCGCAAAATCTATATCCCTGATCATACAGTTCCATAATCGTCCCGCATAACGTATCCTGTGATTTCAAAAAAACTCCGTCTTCCTGCTGTTCATAGCAGTATGCGTACTGATGCTCTCCATCCCGATCCCAATCCTTATATAACAAATACCATTTTCCCAGATAATATCCAAGGCTGCTTGATCTTAAACCGGAAAATGTTTCTATCTCCTGCGTCATGAACTTCGCAGGATCCTGTCCTTCTCCATTTTCGCCCGAAACATTACCATCCCTGTCAATCGCAATCAATGTATAATCATTCTCCTGCTCATTGATCGATTCTACCATCACAAAAAGCATCTCTTTTGTTCCGGCAGCCGACCTGACCCAGTGATAATAATCGTCCGGGCAAAAGACGATCTCACCATTTTCCATATCCAACACCGCATGCTCATAATACGTATAGGCAGCCGCCTCCGGCGTATCCTGCATAACGCCATCCTCCGGCTGTTCTTCCTTCTGCGCCTCAACCTGATCTGCCACATCCTGATCTGTTTCACTCTCCTGAACACTGTCCGACGAAGATACAGAAGCCGCTCCTTCTTCATCGCTTGTCGTACAGCCGCAGAGCATCAATACCATCATGAAAATGACGGCCGTTCTTTTGTAATGCATTATTATTTCCCCTTTTTCAAATATTTTACCATACCATTTAATGTTCACATTGAAATCGTATCTTTATCCTTCGATCAGACTGTGTACGATCTCCTTTAATTCTGTCGGAAGAAACGGTTTTGTCAGATAATCACTCACGCCAAGCGCATTGGCTCTCTCTATTGTCTCAAAATCCTTGTCAGCCGACATAAAGGCAGCAGCAACATTGATATTTCTCTTTCTGACTTCTTCCATCACCTCAAAACCGTTCATACCCGGCATCTTGATATCCAGAAGAAGCAGATCGATCCGCTCCTCCTCCAGAAGCTTCAAAGCTTCATTTCCTTCATAACTATACAGGATAGTATACATCGGCTCATCCTTCAGTATGTATTCCACGATCTTGATATCGACCGGCTCATTATCTACAACGAGTATCGTCCTCTGCAGGGAATCCGTCTGCTTCATCTGATACTCCTTGTCTTCATCGATCAATGCGATCATGTGATCTGCTATGATCGGATCAAACTGCGTACTCTTCCCCTTGACGATCTCCTCTCTGACAAGATACTGCGGAAGCGCTTTACGGTAACTACGATTGCTCGCCATAGCGTCATACGCGTCGGCAACTCCTATGATTCTTGCTATTTGTGGGATATTCTCTCCCTCCAGACCATTCGGGTATCCTTTGCCATCATATCTCTCATGATGATATTTTGCTCCGGCAGAAATCTCCTCAATGGAAGAAATCTCCTTTAAGATATGATTTCCGGCAATCGTATGCAGCTTGATATAGTCAAATTCTTCTTCCGTCAGTTTCCCCGCCTTGTTAATGATCTCGTCAGGGATCCTGATCTTTCCGATATCATGAAGAAGACCTGCCATATAGATCTGTTTCTTCTTTGCTTCATCCAGACCCATACGCTCTGCCAACATGCGCGCATACTCTGCCACACGTCTGGAATGTCCGCTGGTATAACGATCCTTTGCGTCCACCGCATGACTCAGCGCTTCTATCGTCTCCGAAAGCATTTTCTCCGTCTGCTCCTGTATCTTACGGAGTTCTCCCGTCTTCTGTTCCACACTCAGCTCCAGAAGCTTTTTCTTATCAAGTTCTTCCTCCTGAATGCCCTCTACGATTTTATGTACATATCCCCATATCATAAGCAGACCGCAGAGCATCAACGACCATCTTCCAAAAACGGCAAGATCGGGGGATCTCCTAATCAAAAACAGGAGCAGATCAGCAAGGCTGCCCACAATCATTAATCCAATTGCCAACATTTCTACCGACGCTCCTTGAGAAGACTGCTTTTCCACAGAAGCCGCCGTCAAAACCTTCTCTCTCCACAATTGATATAAAATAAATCCCGCACACATGATATTCAAAAGCAGCGATATCCAAACAAGCTGAAAGAAACCGGCAATATCTGCCAGCTGCAGGATAAACTGCAGAACAATATTGACGATGCATACCCCCAATAATATCTGATACGCCCTTTTCTTCTCACAATGCCGCTTCTGCATATCATACATAAGCAAAAGAATCGGTATACACATCATATATGCATAGACAAAATACGCCCCTGCTGCCTGACCTCCCGACCAACGACCCGACGACCAGAGATATAACAATCCCGTTTCCACCGCATATGCCAATGCCGCCCAGAAAAGCAGGCATCCCACATATCCCATACCGTCTGCCGGTCTTTTGGAAAGCTTCTGCATCTTTGCAAGAAGCAGGATAACTATCCCCTCGATCAGTAAAAGCAGACTGCATGCCAAGCCGGGCAGCCGCTCTCCTATTGCCTGCAATATTGCCGTATCACGGTCTGCGATCCGCATCCTTTCAACACAGGCAGCTGCTGCAGGATATGGCGATCTCATCTCGATCTCCAGATATCCATCCCCCTCCTTCGGAAGATCCACAAAATGGAGCGCACTCCCGGGTGAACGCAGAAGAAAGCTGTTATCCCCTCTGCCAAAAGAATAGATTTCCGTTCCATCCATACGGATCAGCAGCTCTTTTTCCGCAGATACAAAAAACAACGTCCTGCCCATGTATTCCGCCGGTATCTGCCGTTCCAAAATCAAGATCTCCCCTGCCGCGCTGTCCCAGCGGTAAGGGAGCTCCTCAAGCGGCGCTTTCCCATTCCTGGCCGTACACGTCCATCCTCTGTTTAAGTCAACGATCTTTCCTCCAGTCGATGAATCATTGTCTCCATTAAAAAAGACGCCTGCAAGCAGCATTATCACCATATGAAATATTATGATCCCGCCTAAGATCTGCTGATACTTTTTCACCTGTACTGTCAACCAACCCTTTCCAACTATCAATACTCGCGCAGGATCAGCTCCGTGATCCCGTCATTTTGTCCCGGTGCAATACGAAGGATCTTCGGTTCCCTTCCATAGCCAAATTCTTCCCGGATTGCCGTCTTGATACGGACTCCTCCATGATATCCATGAATGATCCTGATCCGGTATATATTATTCTTCGCATTATTTATTTTCTTCTGAATGGCATCTACCGCTTCCTCTGTCCTCATGCCATGCACATCCAATTCCACGATTCCGGTCAGTTCCATAATGTAACCATGCCTTTCCATAACCTGTGGATTTATTCAAACCGTATATTTTTCTTAGCCCAGAGACGCAATGCATTGGCGTTGTTGGAGATTTTTTCCAATGCGTCAATGATATCATTAAACTTCTCCTGCTCGTCAACAGAGACAATACCGTCTTCCGAGATCTCAATCAGGGTATCCTTCAATTTATCAATATCCTGAAGCGATCCCAGCACACGCAGGGAAAGACGGTCAAAATCATCCATCTTTACCTCCTGAACGCTGCCCTTGCCGATCGAACACTCCTTGGCGCAATAGGAATTGCAAAGTTCCGGCATATTGTACGCCTCCGCCATCATTTTGACTTCCTCCGGATAAGGCGTAATATTGCCCAGCTCGATATTCGCCAGTCTGGTTCTTTCAATATGCACGATCTCCGACGCGCTCTCTCTGCTGGAAAATTTATCATCCGCTTCAGCCGCGCTGCATCTTGCATTATAATAAAGATTACCTACCGCCTTGCTTGCCTTTTTCCCCATTGAATCATTTTCCTTTCCTTTTCATCTTTGAATCTGCTTTATCCGGTGATCAACATTCCTTCCGCATATCTGTCTATATCTCGTGGTCAAGCTCTATCTCGTCAAGCGAAGCAATCGACTTCACCCCGCGTTCCTTCCAGTATCGTTTTGAACGGGCGCCGCGATTTAATAAATAGCAGGATAGCGACAGCTCTTTGGCCAGATGATACTCATTCTCCGTATCTCCGACGATACAGACCGCCCCTTCATCTTCTCCCATCTTTGCAAGAAGCGTCTCCACAATCCGCTTCTTTGCTTTCCCCGCCACAGACGGCGGCACGACATGTATGTCATCCGCATATCCGTCTATCTCCAACCGTTTCAGCTCCTGCAGGAGTCCCTCTTTATTCTGCCTTGCCGTCAGATAAATGATCTTACCTTGCTTTTGCTTCAGCCGTTCTAAAAATCCCAGCGTATCCGGATACAGCGTATCCGTCTTAAGCCAGCGTTCCTCCTCGATCTGCTGCTGCCACAATGCCATGATCTGACCAGCAGCCTCCTCCCCCAATCCCAGACAATCCGTCAGATATTGAAGTCCGCTGTGCCCATCCGCCTTATATCTCATATATTCCACCGGAGCATAACACATTCCCGACGTTCTCTCAGACATGACCTCCGGCGCTGTCCCTGCCAGGATCTCCCCCATCAGACCACAATGCCTTTGCCCGCTATTAATCAATGTACCATCCAGATCAAGTACATAAATCATACTAATCCTCCATGTCGCAGCTTTGCTGCGACTCAAACAGGAATGAAAAACGCG
>DLOQ01000074.1:3833-4260 GCA_002479655.1 Lachnospiraceae bacterium UBA7480 | reverse complement strand
CTTCTCGCTGCTTGCCAATGTTGCGGATGCCAAGAGTCTTGTCATCCATCCCGCGACGACGACTCACAGCCAGTTGTCTGAGGAGGAGCTTGAAGATCAGGGAATCAAGCAGAATACGATCCGGCTTTCCATCGGTACGGAACATATTGATGATATCATTGCCGATCTCGAAAAAGGTTTTGAAGCTGTAAAATAATAGGAGAACAGGGAAGCTATGACGCTTGCACAGTTGACATATGTAGTAAAAATAGCGGAAACGAAGTCCATGAATAAGGCTGCGGCAGAATTATTTGTGTCGCAGCCGGCTTTGTCGGGAGCGATCAGGGAGCTGGAAGAGGAAATTCATACAAGTTTATTTATCCGTACCAACAGGGGTGTGCTTCTGACCACGCAGGGAGAAGAATTTTTAAGCTATGCCAGACAGATG
>DLOQ01000074.1:3438-3814 GCA_002479655.1 Lachnospiraceae bacterium UBA7480 | reverse complement strand
GGCGGTTCAGCGTATCGATGCAGCATTATTCCTTTGCGGTGGAAGCATTTATCAAGCTGGCGAACCGCTATGCGCCGGATGAATTTGAGCTGGCTGTTCATGAGACAAAGACGCATGAAGTGATCGACAATGTCAGAAACTATCGGAGCGAGCTTGGGATCTTATATCTGAATGATTTTAATGAAAAGGTGCTGAAGAAAATTTTTCTGGAGAATGAACTGGAATTTATCCCGCTTTTTAAGTGCGGAATATCCGTTTATCTAAGCAAGGAGCATCCTTTGGCGTCCAAAAAGCAGATCCAATTTGACGAGCTTGCGGATTATCCCTGTCTTTCCTTCGAGCAGGGGGATAAAAATTCCTTTTATTTTGCGGAGGA
>DLOQ01000074.1:3152-3382 GCA_002479655.1 Lachnospiraceae bacterium UBA7480 | reverse complement strand
TGCTCCGGCATTATCTGCGAGGATCTAAACGGCGGATATTATGTGTCGGTGCCATTAGATACGGAAGATACCATGACGATCGGCTATCTGAAACGCAAAAATATGCCGCCCAGTATTTTGGGTGAGGAATATATTGAGATCTTAAAAGAATACGGAGCATCTGATCCGGTTTCCGGATGATTATGTTATAGAACCTAAAATTCTGTCTTTTTCTTTCAAAAATTACCAAC
>DLOQ01000074.1:0-3116 GCA_002479655.1 Lachnospiraceae bacterium UBA7480 | reverse complement strand
TTTCACAAACGAATTTATTCGTTAATACAAATATTGTGCCTGCGGCATGGCGTTAAAGCTCATAAGATCCGCAGGATACGGAAAGGTATGGTTATTAATAGAATGAGAGATAGTGAATTTGGCGCAGCGCTGGCTCGTAACGCGCTGGATGAGATCCCCCGGTCTTCCGGTGATGCGAAAGACATCGTGGGTCTGGTAAAGAGCAGCGGTAAGATCGTCGGTTATCAGCTTTCCGACGGACAGAAGATTTCTAAGGAAGAAGGCGTTGCTATGGCAAAGGCCGGTGAGATCAACGGTGTGGGTATTGCGCATCGTGGAGATACGGAATATCTGAAATCCCTGCCGGACGGTACGGAAAGCAACAATCTTGGCAATCTGCCGTCTGTGAGCGGTTAAAAACAAGGGGAGTTTTTGGCATATATTGTCAAAAGCTCTTTTTGCGAGTGAGCCGTTGAAAGAAAGGCATGGTATTGACATGGATTTTTTCGCTTTACTTACGTTGATAGGAGGTCTGGCATTATTCCTGTACGGGATGAAGACGATGGGGGATGCTCTTTCCAAGCTTGCCGGAGGACGGCTGGAGCAGATCCTGGAGCATATGACCAATCATCCCATCAAGGCGGTAGCTTTGGGCGCAGTCGTAACGGCAGTCATCCAGTCGTCTTCCGCGACGACAGTTATGGTCGTGGGATTTGTCAATTCGGGGATCATGAAGCTGTCACAGGCAGTCGGCGTTATCATGGGAGCGAATATCGGTACGACGATCACTTCATGGGTGCTCAGTCTGACAGGCATTGAAGGCGGTAATTTTTTCCTGAGGATGTTAAAGCCGTCTTCTTTCACGCCTGTTCTTGCCGCGGTCGGCGCGGTATTCCTGATCTTTCTGAAAAATAATAAAAAAAATGATATCGGAACGATCCTGCTTGGATTTGCGGTTTTGATGTTTGGAATGGAGACAATGAGCGATTCCGTCAAACCGCTGGCTGATGTGCCGGAATTTACAAAGCTTTTTACGGTATTTGAAAATCCCATATTGGGTATGGTCGTGGGAGCGGTGCTGACAGCGGTGCTTCAGAGCTCTTCGGCATCGGTAGGTATACTGCAGGCAATATGCGCGACCGGAGCGGTCAGTATCGGCGCTGCGATCCCGATCATTCTGGGACAGAATATCGGCACCTGTTTCACGGCGCTTCTTTCCGGCGTGGGCGCGGGCAGAAATGCAAGGCGCGCGTCTCTGGTGCATCTTTACTTTAATCTGATCGGAACGATTAGTTTTATGATCATATTTTATACCATGAACTATTTTTTGCATTTTGACTTTCTGAAAAATGCCGCGGGAAGCGCTTCGATCGCGCTGATCCACAGTTTATTCAATATCAGCGCAACTCTGCTTTTGCTCCCTCTGGCACGATTCATTGAAAAACTGACCTATATCGCGCTGCCTGTTACCAAAGAGGAAACAGAAAGCGAAGAGGCGGGATCGGAAAGCGCTTCGCTGGATGAGCGGTTTCTGGAACGTCCCGCATTTGCGGTGGCGCAATGTAAAAGCGCGCTCTGTGAAATGGCAAAACTGGTGGAGGAGGCAATGGCGCTTTCCGTGCAATCAGCCGAAAAATATCATAAGGAGGATATCGAGCGCATCATTGAAATAGAAGATATCGTGGATGGCAAGGAGGATGAGCTGGATAGCTATCTGACGAAGCTTGGGTCTAAGCAGCTGTCGGAGAAAGACAGTAAGCTGGTTAATAAGTTCGGTAAATGCATTACCGAATTGGAGCGGATCTCGGATTATCTGAAAAGTATTGCTTATGCGCTGCAAAAGATGAATAAAAAGAAAAAGAAATTTTCTAAGAAAGCATCCTCCGAGCAGGCGCTGATTTTTCACGCGGCTTATGAGATCGTGGAGGATGCGGTGAGCTGCCTTGTTCATGAAGATAAGGAGATGGCGGACAGGATCGATCCGCTGGCTGAAGTGATTGCATCTTTGAAGGTAAAGATCAGAAAAAATCATAACAGGCGGCTGGAAATGGGAAAATGTTCCATAGAATCAGGAATGGCGCTGACCGATATCGTAAATTCTTTGGAGCGGATCGCAAGGCACTGTTCCAACATCGCCAAAGAGGAGATCGCGGTCGGAACGGATAGATATGCGCTTCACCGGTATGCAAGACTCACAAAGGAAAACAGTGAATTTTACAGGGAACAGCTTATGCTGTATCAGGATAAGTATTCTCTTTTATAGATTCCTTTAAAAAACCATCTTTCATGTTGCAATTATAATTTGTGGACAATATAATGAAATCAAGAATGAAGTAATACAAAAGCTGATCAAAGATGGGGAAAAAACTTATATGAAGAAGAAAACAATTATCATGATTGGAAGCATAGGCATTGTTGTGCTGGCTGGGATCATAGTGTTGATCAATTTCTTGATGTATAGGCTGAGGGGAGATATATCAGTAACGATCAGCGGAGAAGAATATCTGGTGGAGAGGATAGAATGTACATATGAAGAGACGAAGATTGAAAAAGTAACGTATGGAAAAGCCGTTACGGATTCCTGTGTGGCTTTCAAAAACAGCGGGATGAAATATGGGATGTATGAATATACTTTTTGGATAAATACGGAAGAAATCAATATTACGCCTAAGATTCGGGTATTTAAAACCAATTGGCATAAAATGTATGATGTTGATATTGATATCAATATATATGAAGATAATGGCGTTTGGAATGCGGATGTTTCCGTGGAAACAAATCTTACGACCTATCAGCAAACATTTTCTAATATTGAACATAAGGCAATAGAAATGCGTGTTGAGTAATTATTATAATATGAGGAAAAGATAAGGGAACTTTTTGGACAAGAATAGACTCGTATGGATTTAACAGATAAAAAGTGCAGCCATGGGCGCACTTTTTAGGTAGACAACGGAGTTTGGATATAGGGATGCAGAATGAAAAATAATAAAGTTGTAACATTAATCACAATCATAGCGGTGATAGCCGTAGCGGGGGTTTTCGTTGGCGTGCATTTTCTGATGGGTATCTATGCAGCGCAGCAGAAGGCGACGCAGTCAGCCAATCAGGCAACAGTCGGGCAGCAGTATCCTTCC
>DLOQ01000008.1 GCA_002479655.1 Lachnospiraceae bacterium UBA7480 | reverse complement strand
TGTTTATTTGTCAAGGTACAAAAAACGCTTTATTCTATATAAATAAAGACAATTTTTGCCGCCGTCTTCCGACGTGCGACTTATATAGAATATCACTACTAAATCCTAATGTCAACAATATTTTTTCAATTTTTTATAAATTTCCCTTTATTTTTCAAGAACGNNCCATTACCGCAGCACGATCGTCTGGATCTGGTCCGGAAGCACCAGCACATACCTTAATACAGAATTGGTGGGAATCATCAGAAGCACCGATTCATCAAAGTCTCCCTGATACTTTATATTCCCATTTATATTGTAGATAATGCAGGAAGCCGCATTATAGATCACAACATAATCATCATTAAAAAAGATCTCCTGATATTCCATATCAATAGGAAGAGTATTTTTCAGATCGCCGGAGGTATTATAAATATCAATCAGATACCTTGATTCGGCAGTCCGATCAATATATGTAAGACCGATATATTTATCCCCATAATATACGGAACGTATCTCTTCTTTTAAAAAGATATCTCTCTGGTTGGTCGGTCTTTGTGAACCCTTATAAAACATCAGCTTATCATTTGCCACGGCAAATGCCGTAGAATCATTCATAAAGCCGACCAGCGGAACCATCTCATTCTGATAATCGTACCCGCCGACAAGATTATCCGTCTTATTCTGCCCAACCTCGCCAAAATTATAAAATGCGACCTTGGAAGTCAGGACGCCCTTATCAAGATACAGATAAGATACCGCTACTAATTTGCCATCCTCGGACATCCCAATATCAAGCGGATATCCGCTTTTTGACATCGTTGTGCGGAAAAATCCGATCTCACTCCCATCATAATAATATAAACTGATAGAGGTAACATCGCCATTGTCCAACACTGCTGCGACAACGCCATTTCCCGCCACCTCAATATCTCTGATAGGAAGATTCGTCTGGATCTTGCCAAGCTCACCCGCTCCATTAAATATATAGATCACCCTTCCCACATAATCCGCGACGGCAACATAACCACCATTGATCTCAACCATCGGATTCTGCATTTCAAAAGGGCAGCTCCATATATCGTTGCCTTTCTCGTCCGTACATCGGATGCCATCCACGCTGTAGGACAGAAAATATGTCCCAAAGCTTAAAACATGTGAATTGTCTGTCTGTACCTTCTCTACCGAAGATATCACTTCATAGCCGGTATAAGCATAATTGATATAGCTGGTATAACAAACCAGAACGATCACGACGATGACTGCAACGGAAGCAATCACCGCAGCCAATTTCCTCATGCGCAGTATCATGATCCTCTTCGTTATAGAAGGTCTGTCTTTTTGTCTGGTATCCTCTTTTTTCCTGATGCCGCTTGCCATATAAGCTTCTCCCTATGGCAGCACAATCGTCTGCCCGTAAAATATACTGTCCTGATCTTCTATATGATTGTACTCGCAGATCATCGAAACTTTTCCGATCGTCCCATAATAACGTCTGCTGATCTCGCACAATGTATCGCCCTTTTCAATCACATACTCTACTGGTGTACGCTGCGTAACTGCCTCTCCCGAAGTCTCCATCCCGGCGTCCGGTTCTTCCTGCCCATCTGCTTCCATCATTTCACCTGCCTCCTGCTCTTCCGGCAAAACTCCTGAAGCTTCTGTTCCATCTGCTTCCGGCACAGTCTCCATCTGCTGCCCCTGACCTGTCTGGGCATATTCCCCGCCTGACGGCGTGCCTGCCGCATCCACATTTTGTCCGTCCGCTTCCGTTCCGTCCTCCGGATTCTCATCTACACGGACTGACAGATTACTGGTGGGATATGCAGGATCGTCCGGGGAATCCTGCGCAGGCAATTGAGCCTGATTCGCCGAAGCAGTCTGATTCTGCATCTGCCCGGTCATTCTCTCATCCCTGCCGGACACATTATAATGATTCATCACGATAATACCAATCGCGCTGACAGCGATCAATCCCAAAAGCCCACTGGCGGATACCCAATTGATTGATTTCTCCTGAATCTTGTCTTCCTTCTTGTCCTCCATGACCATACGGCATGTCCCCGCCACATAATCAAGCGGTTCTTCAGAGAGACCTGTCTGGGCATTCTCATGCCACTCCACCAGAAACGACTGCATAATATCATTCCGTTCATAATAGATATAATGACCGGGCTGCAGTACAATGCTTTCTTCATTATAAAAGAAATATTCCGCACCGTCTCCTTCCGTATTAAGATCGATCAGCACGGCGCCTTGCCCCAGAAGGCTGTCCATCTTACTTTTTCTGATCCATGCATCCGGCACTCTGACGCTGTCCTTATGTATGACTGCAACTCCTACCGGCTTCAGCTCGGAAAAATATTTCTCTTCATTTTCCAAAAATGTGGAAAGCATATTTTCCGTCGGGCCATGCTCGATCACATCACCCGGCCCCGTCTGCAGGGCGGGCTTGTCTTCTTCAAATACAGCCGCAGAAATAAAAACGTACTTCTCATCCTTTTGAAATATAGTTTTCCCATATAAAGCCGCTGCGCCAAACTGAAGCTTTTCCTTTCGCGCCATCTGTTCCAGATAGGTAACGACATAATCTTCTATATAGATTACCGATTTCTTATCAATGGTACCGATCTGCCTGACATTTTTGGGCAGCTTTATCTGTACAATGTCCTCCTGCAATGTCTGTTCCACAAAATCCCCCGCCTTTCCGCTTGTCCGCATGATCCGGCATCGCTCATCACGAACTTTTGCTTCAATATAGCACAGGCGGGGAACGCAATTTGTCAAATTATATCAATGAATCAATGTTATTTTTCGCATCACCACAAAAATTTATAGATCGTCGTAGAGTCATAGTCTTTGCCGGGGCCAAAGAGCGGCTGTACAAAGTTCTTTTCCGCCGCGCTGTTCGGAAAATACTGTGTCTCTAAGCAGAAACCTTTGCGCTTGCCATTGCGAAAGCCTTCTTTTCCGATATTGGAGCCAATGAAATTGCCGGAATAAAACTGTACGCCCGGAAGATCCGTATAGACCTCCATGCTGCGCCCCGATCTGGTATCGCGCGCGCTGGCAATCAATTTCACCTTGCCGTTCCAATCATCCACAACCCAGTTGTGATCATATCCGCCGGCGATCTTGATCTGCTTATATACCTTCTTTCCTATATCCTTGCCAATCGCTTTCTCCTTTGTAAAATCCAACGGCGTTCCCTTTACCGGAAGGATCTCCCCCGTAGGGATCGAAAGCGGATCCACCGGCGTAAAGCAGGAGGCATGGAGCGTCAGTTTGGTATCTTCCATACTTTTGCTCTTTTGTCCGGACAGATTGAAATAGGAATGATTGGTCAGATTGATGATCGTATCCTTATCACTTTCGGCATGATATGTAATCTTAAGTTCATTTTTATCGGTAAGGACATATGTCACACTAACCTTCATATTACCTGGATGCCCCATTTCCCCATGCTTTTTCTTTAAGGATAATGTTACGCTGTTCTTTCCCGTCTCAGCATCCCATACTCTCTTATGAAAACCATTCTTAAGATCCGAATGCAGATTGTTGACTTTATGATCATTGACAGGCAGCTGATATTTTTTGCCATGAATGGTGAATTTTCCCTCTTTTGTACGATTGGCAACCGGACCGATCGTAGCTCCGAAACAGCTTCCGTTAGAGAAATACATCCACAGCTTATCATAGCCCAGCACAACGTCCTCGACCTTCCCCTTTGTATTCGGGACATAGAGATTTTTTAAGATCGCGCCATACGTGATCACTTTGGCGATCATGCCGTTTTTATTCTCTATGGTATAGCAGTTTACTTCTTTTCCATCCCTTGTCTTACCAAACAGTTCCTTTTTTACTGACATAATATTTCCTCCTAATCTTTATTGTTATTTCAATCAAAGCTCCGTCCTGCCTTCCAAAGCGCGCAGCAGCGTCACTTCATCAATGTACTCCAGATCTCCGCCGACCGGAACGCCGGTCGCAATACGGGTCACTTTGATGCCGGCAGGTTTGATCAGCTTGCTGATGTACATAGCTGTCGTTTCGCCTTCCAAGCTGGCATTGGTGGCTACGATGACTTCATCGATATCACCCTTAAGACGTTCAATCAGCTCCTTGAGCTTGATATCGGAAGGTCCGATGCCGTTCATCGGGGAGATCGCCCCATGCAGGACATGATAAACGCCTTCGTATTTCTGGGTTTTTTCATATGCGATCAGATCTCTGGGATTCTCCACCACCATGATCAGTCTGTGGTTTCGCTTCTGATTGGCGCACACAGGGCAAAGCTCCTGATCTGTCAGCGTATAACATTCCTTACAGTATTTTGCAGTCTCCTTCGCCGTGATGATCGCATCCGACAGCCTTTTCACCCGGTCATGCGGAAGATTGATAATGTGAAACGCCATCCGCTGCGCGGATTTACTGCCGATCCCCGGAAGCGCCGCCAGTTCTTCTATCAGTTTGTTAATATCGCCGCTGTAAAAGTCCATCAGAAAGGAAGACCTCCCAGATTCATACCCCCGGTCATCTTGCTCATCAGTTCATTGTTCGCGTCATCAGCCTGCTTTAACGCTTCATNNGCCATGATCATATCCTGCAGCGTCTCAATATCCTCCGGATCTACAGCTTCTTCGGAAAGTACGACCTTCGTCACTTCCTTTGCGCCCGTCACCGTCACTTCTACCGCGCCGCCGCCGACCTTCGCCGTAAATTCTTTCGTCTCCAGTTCCTTCTGATTCTCCTCCATCTGACGCTGCATCCTCTGTGCCTGCTTCATCAGATTGTTCATATTGCCCGGCATACCGCCGCCGGGAAATCCACCTCTTTTTGCCATAATACTCCCTCTCCTTTATTTGGTTAAATTTTTATTCCGTCTCGATCTTCATATTGATAAGTTTACTCAGATCGGCATACACATCGCCAAATTCCTGCGCCTTATCATATTCCCCGATCTCCACTTTTACCTCTTTGCCTGCATATTCAGCCAAAAGCTGTTCTATTTCCTTTATTCTGCTTTCCTGTTTCAACTGATTGACCACCATTGTCTCATTAAAGCAAAGAAGCAGCTGGCCTTCCGCTCCCAGGGACAATTTGGCTTTGTTCAGCAGACTTCTGGTGAGATGTTCCGTCATACCTATGATCGTCGGCCATTCTTTGACGATCCTTTGGACATCCTCAGGAACTGCCTTGGGAAGGATCGACGGCTCTTTCGGCTTTTCAAAATGTTTCACGTCAAAACATTTCATGTTTGCGCATTTCATGTCTTCGCCTGCGGCCACATGGACGGTAACACCCTCCTCCACTTTCTTCTCAAGCACACGGATCCTCTCCATCACCGAATCATCATCCTTATCCATCTGCGGACGACAGATCCGGATCAATGTCATCTCTATCAGAATGCGCTTCTGCCCTGCATACCTGAGACGATTGGACAGCTCGGAAAAAATTTCAATATAACGAAATATCTGCGGAAGCTCAAGCAGTTCTGCCTCTTCCATCAGGCATTTCAGATGCTCCGTCGAAACATCCAGTATATCCTCTGAGCCTTCCCCTCCGGAAGATTTGATCAACATAAGATTACGGAGATACCATGTAAAATCCGTGACAAACTGCCCCAGCTCGCGCCCCTGCATCGTAATCTGCTCCAGCTGTTCAATACAGCCAAGGATATCGTCCTTTACGATTTTTCTCAACAGCATACTGAAAACTTCCGTATCAGTCGCGCCCAGTACTTCCAGCGCCATATCATAAGTAAGCTCTTTTCCATAATGAAACGCAACGCACTGATCCAGCAGGCTGAGTGCATCACGCATGGAGCCATCCGCTGCCTTGGCAATATATTTCAATGCACGATCTTCCACTGATATTTCTTCTATTTTGACCAATTCGCGCATCCGTTCCGCTATCGTTTCAATGGATATCCTTTTAAAATCATATCTCTGACATCTTGATAAGATCGTGACCGGAATCTTATGCATTTCTGTCGTTGCCAGAATAAAGATCACATATGCCGGCGGCTCCTCCAGTGTCTTAAGCAGCGCATTAAAAGCCCCTCCTGAAAGCATATGAACCTCATCAATGATATAAACCTTATATTTGGCATCTACCGGCGGATATGTCACCTCTTCTATGATCTCACGGATACTGTCTACACCATTGTTTGAAGCTGCGTCAATCTCTATTACATTCATGCTGCTGCCTGCTGCAATCGCCTGACATGACGGACATTCCCCGCAGGGATTGCCTTCCTTGGGATTCTGACAGTTCACTGTCTTTGCCATGATCTTGGCAACCGTCGTTTTTCCTGTTCCTCTTGTACCGATAAACAGATACGCGTGACCTACCCTGCCGGTGATGACCTGATTTTTCAGCGTAGTTACAATATGCTCCTGCCCCCTGACATCTTCAAACACTGTCGGGCGGAATTTTCTGTATAAAGCCGTATATGACATAATATTCTACCATAATTGCACATAATTCAAATTGCGAAGCA
>DLOQ01000045.1 GCA_002479655.1 Lachnospiraceae bacterium UBA7480 | reverse complement strand
GATCGTAAAAGGATTAAAGGAAAGAGCGGCTCATCTGACAGGCGAATATCTTCAGTCGATGGAATCCATCGAGATCATTGACGGTAAGCTGATCCCCGCGCTGGATATCGTGGGGAAAGGATTTGAGGAAAAACGGGTATTTTTGCCCCAGCTTCTGATGAGCGCGGAGGCTGCCAAGTCGGCGTTTGATGTGATCAAGGAGACGATGCAGGCTAAGGGCGCGGCAGAAGAAAAGAAGGGGCGTATCATCTTGGCCACGGTCAAGGGGGATATCCATGATATCGGAAAAAATATTGTGAAGGTATTATTGGAAAATTATGGATACGACGTGATCGATCTTGGAAAAGACGTACCGCCGGAGTTGATCGTGAAGACGGCAAAGGAGGAGCGGATCCGTCTGGTGGGCTTGAGCGCGCTGATGACAACGACGGTTCCCGCAATGGAGGAAACGATCAAAATGCTTCATGAGGAGGGCGTTGACTGCAGGGTGCTTGTCGGCGGCGCCGTTTTGACACAGGAATATGCCGATATGATCCATGCGGATAAGTATGCGAAAGATGCAATGGAGTCAGTCAGGTATGCTGAAGAAGTATTTATGTCAAAATAGATGCGGGATAGTGTGAAAAAGCAGCGTTTTTCATATCTATTTAAGCCGTCAAATGTGGCATGAGGGTTTTTTATAAGTTAAAATTTATCTTTTGCCTATTTTATATTTGTGTATTTTGTGCTAAAATGTTTTGATAGGATTGTTTCATATTTAAACGGCAGATTTATCTGCTGTTTACGATACACTATATATATGGAGGGAACAAATATGTATTCACTGGAAGAGATTAAAAAGGTCGATCCTGAGATCGCCCAGGCGATCGTGGATGAGCAGGAACGTCAGAACAGCCATATAGAACTGATTGCTTCGGAGAACTGGGTAAGCAAGGCTGTCATGGCATCTATGGGAAGCGTACTGACCAATAAGTACGCGGAAGGATATCCGGGAAAGAGATATTACGGCGGATGCGATTGCGTGGATGTTGTGGAGGATCTGGCAAGGGAGCGTGCAAAGAAGCTCTTTGGCTGTGATTATGCCAATGTACAGCCGCATTCCGGCGCACAGGCGAATCTGGCAGTACAGTTTGCAATCTGTAATCCCGGCGATACGATCATGGGGATGAATCTTGACCATGGCGGGCATCTGACACATGGAAGTCCGGTGAATATTTCCGGTAAATATTTCAAGATTGTACCATACGGTGTGAATGACGAGGGCTTTATCGACTATGATAAATTAAGAGAGATTGCATTGGAGTGCAGACCCAAAATGATTATTGCCGGAGCAAGCGCTTATGCAAGGACGATTGATTTTAAGAAATTCAGGGAAGTGGCTGACGAGGTGGGCGCTGTCCTGATGGTAGATATGGCGCATATTGCAGGATTGGTAGCGACAGGGCTTCATCCAAGCCCGATTCCCTATGCAGACGTTGTGACGACGACGACGCATAAGACGCTCCGCGGTCCCCGCGGTGGTTTGATCCTCTGCAATGAGGAGGCGGCAAAGAAATATAATTTTAATAAGGCAGTATTCCCCGGTATTCAGGGCGGACCGCTGATGCATGTGATCGCGGCAAAGGCTGTCTGCTTTCAGGAAGCGCTGTCAGATGATTTCAAGGTATATTGTCAGGGTATCGTAGATAATGCACAGGCTCTGTGTAAAGGGCTGATGAGCCGCGGCATCAAGATCGTATCCGGCGGCACGGACAATCATCTGATGCTTGTTGACCTGACGCCGTTTCAGCTGACCGGCAAGGAGATCGAAAAACTTCTGGACGAGGCGCATCTGACTGCCAACAAGAATACGATCCCGAATGATCCGCAGTCACCGTTCGTTACCAGCGGTATCCGTCTGGGTACGCCTTCTGTTACAAGCCGCGGCATGAATACAGAAGATATGGATCAGATTGCAGAGGCGATCGCTATGATTATCAAGGGCGGTGCCGAGAAGGTCGGCGACGCAAGGGCGATCGTAGATAAGCTGACGGCAAAGTATCCCTTGATCTGATTGACGGTTGAGCAATTGCGGGATCATGGTATGTGCGCCTGATTGACGCACATGCCATATTTCATAATAGAAAGGATACATAGGCAATGAGCGAATTGGTAGAGATCCGATGGCACGGACGCGGCGGGCAGGGAGCTAAGACGGCGGCGCTCCTGCTGGCGGACGTTGCATTTAATATCGGAAAGCATGTGCAGGGATTCCCGGAATACGGTCCGGAGCGCATGGGTGCGCCGATCACAGCGTATGACAGGATCAGCGATCAGGAGATCCGTGTACACAGCAATATTTATGAACCTAATTATGTGGCAGTAGTGGATGAGACGCTGCTTCATACGGTGGATGTCACCAGAGGGATCAAAAAGGGCGGAGCAATTTTGATCAATACGGAACGGAGCAGTGAGGAACTGATGCCGGAACTGAATGGTTATGAAGGTAGGATATATACGATCAATGCAAGGGAGATCTGTGATCGCACACTTGGGCAGTATTTTCCGAATACGCCGATGCTGGCAGCCATTGTGAAGATCACCGGCATCATGGAGCCGGATCGTTTTTTAGAGGAGATGAAGAAATCTTTACAGCATAAATTCGCAAAAAAGCCGGAAGTGCTGGATGGCAATATGAAGGCGCTGAAGATGGCGCTTGAGGAAGTAAGGAGCAACCCATATAATATAAAATCAAAACCACAGGTAGGATAAAGGAGCTTCCTGTATAA
>DLOQ01000100.1 GCA_002479655.1 Lachnospiraceae bacterium UBA7480 | reverse complement strand
CATGGTTATTAGTGTGAAAAGAGATAAGAAAACCACCCAAAATGCACAAAATGAAGAAATCATGGATTTAGATACGGAAGATATGGAATGGAACGAGTCCGGATCGGAAGACGATGAATACCGGAATGATGAAGCATATAACGGTTACGACGATAATTGGGAATCAAATAACGGTTATGACGATGATAGGGAATCAGATAACGGTTATGACGACAGGAGAAAAATAAAGTTTGGCATCGCAGCGGCGGGAACGGCAGTCATAATTGTATTGATTACAGTAATTGTTTTCCTGCTAAAAGATACCGAAAGCTCGCGTGAAAATATGCAATTGCAGGTTGATATGATTCAAAATGAAGATTCCATATTTTCGGATGAAGCGGGAACAGATAATTCGGAAGCAGCCTTAGGGAATACCGATTTAGAAACAGGAACAGATAATCAAACTACGGAATCAGGCTCAGATGCAAATTCTGAGATGCAGGCGGAAGTTTCCATAGGCGCATTGGATGATGCTCAGGATCCACAGAACGCAGATGCTGCTGGCAATGAAAGAAACGGTGCGGAAGTGACTGTAGCAGAAATTAATGAGAATGAAATTTCAGGTGTCACTATAGGAATAGATGTCTCTAAATATCAAGGAACCATTGACTGGAACATGGTTAGGGAATCAGGCGTGGAATTTGCCATGATTCGCGTGGGCTACAGGGCTAAATCCACCGGTGAGATTTTCGAAGATCCTATTGCCAGATATAATATGCAGGAGGCNNNTTCGGCTGTCACAAAAGAAGAAGCCAGGGAGGAAGCCGCATTTACCATGAATATCATAGCCAAATACAGGATTACATACCCAGTGGCTTATAACTGCGAGGATTTTCTGTCAACGGACAGCAGACAGTATGGTCTGGATGCTTCCGCGCGGACAGAGCTTGCCTGCGCATTTCTTGATGAAATATCAGCGGCTGGTTATACCCCTATGTTCTATGCCTCCAAAGGAGAACTTGAAGGCAACGCACAGTGGAATACGGATACGCTTTCCTCAAGATACAAGATATGGGTAGCGCAGTATCCGGATCAGCCTTATCCACAGACCAATGCGTCCAGTTATACAGGGACTCATGCCATGTGGCAGTACACCGGACAGGGAATTGTGGCAGGAATACCTAAAAAGACCGACGTTAATATTGCTTATTTTGGATATTTGCAGGAGGCAGAGGCAAAAGACGAAACACCGCCGGAAACGGTGGAAGCCAATCCTGAGGTGGGAATCATTTTTACGGAAGTAAACGAGACGGTAACAGCTAAGCAGGAGACCAATCTGCGCTCCGAGCCAAGTACGTTGAATGACGCTTCTATTGTGACTACACTTATGCATGGAGATACTGCATTACGGACCGGTATCGGGCATAACGGCTGGTCAAGAATAATATATAACGGGCAGACCTTGTATGCAGTAACCAGCTACCTGACCACCGACATGACGGATACAGGGCAGCAGGCGCCGCCGCAGGGACCTGTTTACACGCCGGTAAATGAGCAGGTAACTGCCAAGATCGAGACGAACTTAAGAACTGAGCCAAGCACTGCAAATGCAGACACCGTAGTGGGAGTTCTGCACAACGGAGAGTACCTTACCAGAACTGCCATAGGCGATAACGGCTGGTCACAGTTAGATTATAATGGAGTGACAGTATATGCAGTCAGCAGCTATTTGATTGTTCAATAGCAGATTAGTAAAATCTGTAAATTTTAATAGAAGATATGATTTCCTATCTGCAATCCTTCCAGCCCCGGTATCGGGGTTCTGAAATATACCCTGTTGCCTACATTGGTAGCGCCCGCCATCGCCTCATCCGCCGCACGGTAACACGCTTCCGTCGCGCGGTTCTCCGCCAGGGCAAGCNNCGCAAGACGCCCGTTTCTTACCGGCGAGAACTGTTTATTCTGGTAGATCACACCTGTTATGGTATTGGGGTAAACTGAGCTGCACACACGGTTGATTACAACTGCGCCGACTGCAACCTTTCCTTCGTATGGTTCCGCGCCGGCTTCACAATAAATCAGATTGGCAAGCAGATATCTGTCGCCTTCTTCAAATGTAACCTGTGAAAGATCTCTCCGCGCAGACTGCGCCGCCAGCTGGGATAATCTTAATTCTTCCTCGTACTGCGCCTTGATCTGTTCATATTCGGCTGCTGGCGCTGCTGCCGCCGCCTCTGCCGCGTTACATTGTTCTTCATATGCCGCCGCCGCCGCTGCCGCATCTTCTATCTGATCCGCCGTTGCCGCGATATTATTTGCCGTTTCCCTGATCATTCCATTGACCGAAGCCTGTTCTGCTACCATATCTTCCCGCAGCTCTTCCAATTCACGCATCTCCTGCTGAAGCGCCGCCTCCTGTTCGGTGATCTGCTGCTCCAAAGCAATATATTCCTCCAGCTTCATTCTGTCATACTCTGAAAGCTGTTCTATATAGTCGGCATAATTCAACATTTCACCAAACGACTGCGCGGAAAACAGGATCTCCGAATAAACGGAGCTGCTCCTCTCATAAAGAAACTGTATCCTATCCTTCATGCTTTCGTACTGTTCTTCCCTTGCCAGTGTCGCCGCTTCCAGCTCCGCCTGCGTCTGCGTGATCTCCAATTCTTTCAGGGCAATCTTACTCTCCAATACCGCCAGCCTGTCCGCTACCGCCTGAAGGCTCGTATTCAGGATCTGCATCTGCCCCTGATAACTGTTTCTGACACCTTCCAAACTGGCAAGATTAGCCTCTGTCTGCGCAAGCGTCGCCTCTGCTGCCGCAAGCTCCTCTTCCCGCCGTTTCTTTTCTTCTTCCGCCGCCTCCATCTGCTCTCTCGTGTCATCCAAAGAAGACCCTGTGGCGGAAGACGGAAAATTAATGCATAATAACACCATCACCACAAGTATAAGAGCAGCTTTTATTCTATTGAAATATTTTCCACTTATTTGCTCTTTCTTCATTCTTCTTTTTCCTCTTAGCAGAAAAACATTCCGGTAAACCTTATCAGCTCAATACAGTATTCCTTTCAACAAATCTTATTACCTTAATACAATCTCCATCCCTGCAGATCCTACAGTTCCATAACAACCTTCCTTCCGGTAGGCTGATACTGATAATATTCTACCCCTGCCGCGTCAAACAGACGCTTGGATGCCGTATTGGAATCCATGCCGTTATATTTATCAGACTGATAGATCACCGTCCTGATACCCGCCTGAATGATCGCCTTCGCGCACTCGTTACAGGGAAACAGCGACACATAAAGCTTTGTGCCGTCAAGGGATCCTCCCCTGTAATTTAAGATCGCATTTAATTCACTATGGGTTACAAACGGATACTTTGTCTCCAGCATTTCCCCTTCCCTCTCCCATGGGAAATCATCATCACTGCAGCCGTTCGGAAGACCATTGTAACCCATGGAAAGTATCTTATTNNGTCCTTGCTGACGATACACGCGCCGACCTGCGTATTCGGATCTTTGGAACGCATACCGGCAAGCACGGATACCCCCATAAAATATTCGTCCCACGAGATATAATCTTTTCTTTTTGTTATCTTCATAATTATCATACTCCCTTCGCACCCGCGTCCACCATCTGCTGTTCTCTGTCCGGCTTTCATGTCTTTGCTGTTTGCTTTATATTACTTTATATCTCTTTTTATCCTTCAATCTCCATCTGGCTGATGCGCCGCATATGTTTTTCCTCGCCGGGAAACTCTGTCGTCAAAAAGAGCTCCGTAATTTTCAGCGCCATATCTTCCTCAATTTCCTTAGCTCCCATGGCAAGCATATTGGAATCGTTATGAAGCCTCGTCATCGTCGCCGTATGCTCATTATGGCAAAGCGCGCATCGGATGCCTTTTATTTTATTCGCCACGATACTGACGCCGATCCCGGTAGTGCAGATGACGATCCCTTTCTCCGCCTCCCCACCGGCAACCATCAATGCCGCCTTTCTGGCATATTCCGGATAGTCGCAGGATTCTTTGGAATAACAGCCGCAGTCCGCCACCTCGTAGCCCTTTTCCTCCAGATATTTTTTTACTTTCTCTTTCAGATCATATCCGCCATGATCACAGCCCATAGCTATTTTCATCCCAGTATTCTCCTTTTTGCTTAAATTATTTTTAGGTAATTGCGAAACTAACTCCCGATCTTCCATAACCAACTGCACATACAGGCTCTATACCTTTTCAACGGTATATCCCGCCGCCTTCAACAGACGGTTCATCACTGCCTGTCCGAATCCATCCGGCGAAAAGCTTTCGCTGAAGATCGCCGTAACCCCCTCTGCATCAAATTCCCGCAGAATCCGGTAAAGCCTTCTTGCGATCTCATATTCATCCTCACGGTTTCCTACGCTTTTCTTTACATCCGCCGAAACCCTCTCCCATATCTCGTCGGTGATCATCACGCCTGTCCGCTCTCCACGCAGCTTTGCTTTTTTTACTTCTTCGTTCATCGTCCGTATGACCGCTTCCTGATCTCCTTCAATCAAAAGCATGGAACCTTTGGGCGCATAATGCCTGTATTTCATACCCGGCGCTTTGGGTGCCTGTCCCGAATCCTGATCCATCAGCGTAATATCCACATCTACCCTGCCTAACACCCGGTTCAACATCTCCTGTGTCACATACCCGGGTCGTAAGATCACGGGGATCTTCTCCGTCAGATCCACAATGGTGGATTCCAGACCAATGCCGACATCACCGCCATCCAGGATCATGTCGATCCTTCCGTCCATATCCTCGATCACATGAGCCGCGGTAGTCGGACTCGGTCTTCCGGAAAGATTGGCGCTCGGTGCTGCGATATATCCCCCCGCCGCTTTGATCAATGATATTGCCACGGGATGATCCGGCATCCTGACTGCCACTGTATCAAGCCCTCCCGTCGTTTCGTAAGGCACTGCGGAAGATTTTTTTAAGATCATCGTCAAAGGACCCGGCCAGAATGCGTCCGCCAGTTGTTTTGCCTCATCCGGAATATCCATGCATATCTTTTTGATGCTTGTCCAATCTGCGATATGTATGATCAGCGGATTGTCCGAGGGTCTTCCTTTTGCTGCATAGATCTTTCTGGAAGATTCCGGATTCAATGCATCTCCGCCAAGACCATATACCGTCTCCGTAGGAAAAGCCACCAATCCACCATCTTTTATTATATTGCCGGCTTGATAAAAAATCTCCCTGCTATCACTTGATTTTTTTAAATTACTGATTGCTTTCACTATAGTATCCATGTGGGTTTCAAATTAATCCTCTATTTAATATCCCAATTCGCTTTTTTACTCACTTTTTTTCTCACTTCTTTTCTTCTGTTTTCGTTTTTCTCTAAGCCTATCTATTTGTGGTTCGATCAGTAAATCTATATCTAATTCAATCATACCGCCCGCAATTTCTGTTATAAAATCGATCATCTTAAGTCCTCCATTTAAACCCCCAGAGACAAATCGGGATTATTTAATGTTCCGAAGGTTCCCTTTCAAGATATTCCAATATCCCGTCCACGATCGCGCCCGTCATCAACCGCTGATAATCCTCCTGCTGCAATAACGCTGCTTCCCGCCAGTTAGATAAAAATCCGCACTCCACGATCACCGTCGTGACCGGAGTTTTTTTCAATAAAAAATAACTGGTGTTTCCTTTTGCCTGCCGATGATTACCGTCATCCGCAGCCAGAATCAGCTGCCTCTGAATACTTTCCGCCAGCAGTCTGGCTTCCTCACTTGTCTCATAGTAAAATACCTGTGCACCGCATACGGATTCCTGCGGATAACTGTTCTGATGGATACTGATCACCATCAGCGGGTCTTCCTCCGCGATCAGCCTGATCCTGTTTTGAAGATCCTGTACTTTCGTAACATCGCCGTTCTCATTGCCGGAGATAGCATCTGACGTTCTGGTCAATATGATATAAAATCCTTCCGCTTCCAGCTGTTCCTTCAGTATATACGCCATCTGCAGATTGATATCTTTTTCCAATGCACCATTGATGCCTACCTTACCGGGATCAGCGCCGCCGTGACCCGGATCTATGATGATACAATCCTGACCGAGCTGGCGTTCTCCTGCAGTATTGCCGGAAAGAAGTGTTTCCTCTGACCCTGTCCCCGATAAGACGCCCTGCTGCCTACTGATATTATCTTCCGACAATGACGCAGTACGTCTTGCATCCGTCATCATCGCTGCCAGCTTAGCCAGGATCAGCATGCCGATCACCAGTAAGACTCCCATCATGATTTTGATCCACTGATTTTGTTTCTGCGTCATAAGAGTTCTGTCCGATATTATATAGACTTAGTAAATCTTATGTGCGAGGAGCAGCGTATATTCATGATATCTTTCTTTATCACTCCATATAGGAATTGATCACCGGCCATACATCCGCGCTTTCCAATCCCAATTTCCATGCCGCGACACCCGCAAGATTATAGTTGGACATAATATTCAATTTTACATTCAGGGAATCCGCATTCTCGATCCAGACTTCACAAAATGCCGTCCCATCCTGATAGCTTGCATAATACTGACCTGTCTCATCGTTCCATTCCGGAGTCAGACTGCGGTTCGCCAGCCATTCCTGCACCGTGCTCATGGAATAGGCATCACTGCTCACCTGTACGCCCTCCGTCCGCCAGATCCTGGTATAGAACGGAACCGCATTGATCAGCTTATTCTCCGGCGCTCCAAGTGCGACTGCATCCGCAAGGCCCTTTTCTACAAAGCCGATAGATGCCACGCTGCCTGATTCGGAACAGCCCGCCCAATGCTCGTCATACCCCATCAGGATCACATAATCCGCAACATAACCCTGCTCCTTCAGATTATAATAACGGTTACCCTCATTCGGCATATAATTATCTACAGATAAGATAAGTCCGTTGTTATGAGTCTCTATGGACAGCTCACGTAAAAACTGAACATAATGTGTAGCCGACTCCCTGGTAATCTCCTCAAAATCTATATTGATTCCGTCAATCCCAAGCTCTAATGCATCCTGAATAAGATTTGTAATCAATGCCTTCCGGTTATCTATGGAAGAAAACAATTCGTACTCATCCACATCATACGTCATATCCTCGATCAACGCCCATACCTGCAGCCCCTTTGCATGAGCATTTTCTACATAAGCCTTACTAGCAACGCTAAGATAGCTGCCATCCGTCTCATTCAGATAAAACCATGTCGGAGATACGACATCAACGCCGCTGGTAGATGCATACAATTCATTAAATCCGCTGCCGTCATCCGGTGCGGTGACCTGATGAAATACAATCGTCAGCTTACCTTCCGCGCCGCTTGTCATACGATAATCCTCCGCCGGGACATATGCTCCGCTTACCGGCACTTCTACGATCTCCTCATAGTCCGCCAGCTTATCATTCTCTATATAACCGATAAATCCGTCCTTTGTCAGTACCTTCGTCCATGTCTCCATGATCTCTATAACGGTCACACGGTCGCCCTCCGCCACCTGACAGAGCACATTGCTCTTGATACCGCCCTGATAACGTACTTGTGTATCTTTTAATACCGTTGTTTCCCTATGTGTGTCCCACTCTGTGCGCACCCGCATACGATTGGGATCCGGGAAAAATTCATAAGAAAAATTGGCATAATTTTTAACATAATCTGCGGCAATATATAATGTGCCTTCCGCATCAAACTGCGCCGCCTTATAATCCAGCGGCTTCCATTCATCATTTACATAATAACCGTTACTTTCGTCTCCGATATTTACGATATCAATTTCATCGGACTTTGTATAATACAAAGCCGAACCATCCGCATTAACATAAAAACGATCCGTAAAAAGCTTTTCCACTGTCGTAATGGAAAAATAGACCGTACCATCGATCAATCTGCCTCTGTCGTCTATCCGCTCATCCTGCAATATGATTGCAATATCGTCCTGTGAAAACAATTGAAAATATTCATTCATATCCGCCATCTGAGTAGAGTAAGAATATTTATCGGGATAGATCAGCGCCAAAAACCACCTGAGCCCTATTTCCTCTCCACCCGCAACGCTTTCCTTGATCCTGCCGCCAAATGCAATCGCGGCAACAATAATAATAAGAACGACTGCCACCAAAACCGAGATGATCTTATTCCTCAATTTTTTCATAGATCCACATGCCTTTCCTTTTACAGTTATGACCGCTTCCTACAGCAATCGTTCTTATTATATCAGACCACGTTATTTCCGTCATTAACAATTTTGACATTTTAAGGCAATTTTTGTTATTTTTGATCTGAAAAGGTCTCCTTGTATCAATAATTTAATGTGAATAGGATTGTCAAAATTGTATATGATTTAAAGTAAGATTTTGAAATCATCCTGCCAAGCAGAGGTAGATCTGTGAAATATCCATGCGTCTGCCTTAAATCATACAAATAATTTTACAATAACAGACGTACCCGTGATCTTAAGATGTGCCGGATAGTACCAATAAAAAGTTTTGTATTAAATTCGCTCCAGACAAAATTGGGATATAAACCCGACCAGGCATTAAAAGCCTGTACTAACTTACCGTAAATCAAAAATCAGGTAAGAAGATTCGGAACATTCTCCGAAAGATTTCATATAGATACAAATAAGATTATGCATGCCTCCAATCCGGTACGGATTCTCCGTATGCACATCTTATGAATTCACATTATAATGACTAATATGATAAATTGCAAGCAAATTTTTGAAAATAAGTTAATTTTTTCAAAAAACTTTGAAAGTTTTATGAATATGGTAATATGTACTATTGACGAAACAAGCCTATGTATTTATACTAAAGGTGCAATTAAAATCGAAAAATGATATTTTTATGATATGAATGCGGTGAAAGAAAGGTTCGTGTTATATGAAAATAGAAAAAGTTAATGACAATCAGATCCGCTGCACGCTGACCAGAGAAGATCTTGACGAACGCCAGCTTAAGATCAGCGAGATCGCCTACGGCAGCGAAAAAGCAAAGATGCTGTTTAAGGATATGATGCAGCAGGCGCATTTTGAATATGGTTTTGAGGCGGAGGACATTCCCCTGATGATCGAGGCGATCCCCATGAATACCGGCTGTATCGTATTTATCATTACAAAGGTAGAGGATCCTGAGGAGCTGGATACCCGCTTTTCTAAATTTGCGCCATCCGTCATTGATGACGGTGATTCCGAATATGAGGATTCCGCTTCCTTTGCCAGCACGATTTCGGACATTTTAGACAACCTTCCGGACACGCCGGAAGAAACCTTTGATTTGTTTAGGAAATTAAGCAGCCGTAAGAAAAATACCCAGCAGATGTCCGCCAACGCTCCGGCAGAGACTAAGACGTCTGAGCCTGCGGGATATCCTAACCGCCTGTTCTCTTTCCAAAATCTGAATGCTGCAATTAACGCTGCTATTATTTTAAAGGGTTATCAGGAAGGCGACAGTATTTTATATAAGAATCCTAATAACGGCAAATATTATCTCCTTCTTCTTCGGGAATATTACAATACAAAGGATTTTGTAAGAATCTGCAATATTTTGATGGAATACGGCACCCCGGAGCAGGGTACGGCTGCGGTAGAGGCATATATGGAAGAACATTACTCTATCATCATTGCCTATGAAGCGCTGCAGTCTCTGGCAAAGATCGAAGTATAGAGTTATATAATATTTATTGCATAAGTCTTTTAATGGGTATTTTGATCGATCATATGACCGGTTAAAATACCCATTCATATAGGATCCCATATAGTTCACGCACATAATATGCCGGGAACAGCCATAACGCTGTAGACGCCGGAACGGACGCGGGTTCTAAGTCCAGCTCTCCGGCAATGATGGACGCGCGGTATTCATGGTATTCATTGGTCACAATCGCAACCTTTGTACTAAATCCCTCTTCTTCAATAATCTCTTTGCTAAATGCCATATTTTCCCTTGTGGAGGTAGACCTGTCTTCAAGATACAGCCGCCCGGAGGCTATCCCCTGTTCTGTCAGATAGCGGTACATACATTCCGCCTCGCTGATATCTTCTCCCGGTCCCTGACCTCCGGATAAGATACAGACTGTATCCGGGTGTGCTTTGAGATATTCCTCTGCTGCCTGAAGTCGTTCTAATAATGACAGGCTGGCATATTCTCCATAAACCCTGCATCCCAATACAATGACAGTTGCCTCCTCTGCCGGTTTACGGTTGGCGGCAATGATGATATTCGTCGTCAGGATGATCACCAGCCCCAAAATGATACAGGCGATCCCCATCAGTATGCTTAATACGATCTTTCCCGCCTTTTTCTTCCATAGCTTTGACAGTATGCGGTTACACCATCCCATAAATATGCCATATCCGGCGATCAACCCACAAATCAGAAGACCGGTTACGGTTCCGATATTCACGATCCTTCCTACGATCACCGGCACCATCAGCCATAAGATCCCCAGCCCGCCGATACCCACGAGAAAAAGCCGCAAGCATATCATTGCGGCTTTTGTGTTATTGAACTTTTTTTCTTTATTTGTTTGATTCCTCTTGTTTTTTAATTTCATATTTTCAGTTGTTTTTATCTTCCTGCCAAGGAAGTGCTGAGCAAACCGGCAACTCTTTAAGAATTCATATAGATCAGAACCAGTACGGCAATCACGCCAAGCGCCACCAATCCAACCTTGATCCAGGAGATCGGTGTCTTTCCGCTGACCTTACCGGTCTGTCCATTGACCATAAACTGATAGACCTTATCCTGATACTTAAAAGCGGAGATCCATACCGGAAGCAGCAGGTATTTATATGTAATATTATTATGTGAGGTGATCAGCCTGTTAACTCTTGCATGAGACGTATGATAACGTGAACGGATCTTTTCTTTGATCTCACCCTTCAGGAGCGCGTCGATCTTCTGCTTTCCCGTCTCCCATGCAGCCTTCATCTTGATCGTATAACGTTCCGCTTTAAAGCCCGCCATATATTCCGGTTTATACTCTACCGTCAGTTTGGTATCATAGGGCTCCAGACCGCTGATGATCGGTCCGCTCTGCTTGGAAGAAGCGCATACCAGCATATCATCAATAAATCTGGAATGATGACCATTGGTAGGATGCCAGTTGATCTTCGTATGTGTATTTCCCTTACTGTCACGGTAATGGTGCTCTGTACCATATTCGCCAAAAAAATCGCTCTCCGTCTGGGAATCAAAGGTCCAGTACGGAATATAGATCCCCGTAAATGCATCCGGCTTTGCGCTTTCCTTTGCCAGCTTCGGGCAGAAGAACTTTCTGCCAATCCAGTCCTTAAAACGTTTGGAAGCTTGTGCAGCGTCAAGCTTAAACGGCACAACGCCTCCCGGCGCCATGACCTTCTTGCTGTTCGGATCTTCCATGACCTGATTGGAGCCGCAATATGGACATTCACTGGACATATCGTTGACATCATAGATCGTTTCCGCGCCACAGGACTTACAGATAACGCTCTTTGTCGCAACACCCCAGTCACAGGAAGCTTCTTCCTCCGCAGCATAAAAATCCAGCTCCTCTGCCACAAATTGCTCGTCATTCACCTTGATTTCTTCTTTATGCTCGCAATAAGGACAGTAAAGCATCCCCTCAGCCGGCGCAAACTGCATAATACCGCCGCAACAGGGACATTTCTTATCCGTCTCCTCACGGGTAACCGCCTGCTCCGGAATCGGCGCCTCTCCTGCCATCGGATCCATGCTTCCATTATTAAGACCGTTTGTGTCCATACCCACTCTCCTTTGTTTTTATTTTATCACTTCCATCGTCTGTCTTGCAATCGACAGTTCTTCATTGGTCGGAACGATCATCACCGTCACGCTGCTCTCCGGCTCGGAAACAATCAGATCTTCTCCGCGGATGTGCAGCTTCTCATCATTGACCACTACGCCAAGATATTTCAGATATTCACATACGCCTGCCCGTACCGCGTAGTTATTTTCCCCGCAGCCTGCCGTAAATGCAATGATATCCACTCCCTGCATTGCCATCGCATAAGCGCCGATATATTTTGCGACACGGTAGCAATAGGTATCCAGCGCCAGCTTCGCATATTCATTGCCGCCCTGCGCTGCCTCATCCAGATCTCTGAAATCACTGGAAAGATGATTGGAAAGACCAAGCACGCCGGATTTTTTATTTAAGACCGCATTGACCTCTTCCACGGTCAAGCCTTCCTTATTACAGATATATTCGATGATTGCCGGATCTATGTCACCGGAACGCGTTCCCATGATCAATCCCTCTAACGGTGTCATACCCATGCTGGTATCGACACATTCCCCGTTCCGTACTGCGGAGATGCTCGCGCCATTACCCAGATGGCAGACGATAATCTTTAAGTCTTTTCTGTCCTTGCCGACCAGCTCCGCCGCGTGCTTCGATACAAAATCGTGACTGGTTCCATGGAATCCGTATCGCCGCACCTTATATTTTTCATAATATTCATAGGGAATCGCATATAAGTAAGATTCCTCCGGCATGGTCTGATGGAAGGCCGTGTCAAAAACAGCAACCTGCGGAACATCCGGCAGGATTTCTTCCATGGCGCGGATCCCTGTCAGGTTGGCCGGATTATGGAGCGGTGCAAGTTCGGAGACTTCTTCCAGAGTCTTGATGACGGCATCATCGATGAGGACAGAGTGAGCAAATTCTTCTCCGCCGTGGACGGTCCGATGGCCGACCGCATCGATTTCTTCGATATTTTCAATTACGCCCACTTTAGGGTCGGTGAGTTTTTCAATGATGATGTCAAGCGCGTCCTTATGATCCTTGAGCGGTTCTTCGACGACAATCTTTTCTCCTTCAGCCGGCTGATAGCTGACGTTTGATCCGTCAATGCCGATTCTTTCAGCCAGCCCCTTTGCAAGAACTTTTTCCGTGTCCATATCCAGAAGCTGATACTTCAGGGAAGAGCTTCCGGCATTTATGACTAAAACTTTCATTTCGTCCTCCAATTACGTTCTCTAAACTCAATCATACCAATTCTTTTGAGAAGGCGGGACAAATAAATTCGCAAGTCTTTTGATGAATATCCGGCCGGCTCAAATTCAGGCATATCTGCAGCTGTTCAGTTATATACCCGATCGGCTATGGGCTTAAATCTGAAACGACCGCACGCGGATTTCTTCAAACATGGAAAAATACAGGTAAGATTAATATAATATAGTATTAAAATATACTTGTTTCACAAGGAGATACGATGAAAAGCGTTTGAATTATCGCAGAATACAACCCCTTTCATTCCGGGCATGCCTATCAAATACAGGAAGCCAAGCGGAGAAGCGGAGCAGACTGCGCAGTGATCGCCATGAGCGGGGCTCTTGTCCAGAGAGGGAT
>DLOQ01000157.1:23118-23322 GCA_002479655.1 Lachnospiraceae bacterium UBA7480 | reverse complement strand
TTCCATTCCTGTTTCTATTTCTTTCTTCCCACTATCCGATTCTATCCTGCCGTCACGGATCTTGATAACTCTGTCTGCCCGTCTGGCAATATCATTGTCATGCGTAATGATAATGACGGTTCTCCCCTCTTTATGAAGATTTTTCAAGATCCCAAGGATCTCCTCACTGGAACCGGAATCCAGATTACCGGTAGGTTCATCCGC
>DLOQ01000157.1:14416-23111 GCA_002479655.1 Lachnospiraceae bacterium UBA7480 | reverse complement strand
CGCTGCTGCTGCCCGCCGGACATTTCAGAAGGTTTATGATCCATACGATTGCCCAGACCGACCTTTTCCAGGGCAGTGACCGAAAGCTCCTCCCGTACCCTGCCCGGAACACCGCGGTAAATCAACGGCAGTTCCACATTCTCAAATGCCGTCAATGTCGCGATCAGATTAAATCCCTGAAAAATAAAACCGATCTCCTTATTTCTGATATCCGACAGTTCATTATCCGTAAGATCGGATACATCTTCTCCGTTCAATATGTACTGTCCGCTTGTCGGCACATCCAGACATCCCAGCATATTCATCAGCGTGGATTTACCGGAACCGGACTGACCGATGATCGCCACAAATTCATTTCTGTCTATGGACAGATCAATCCCGTCCAGCGCCCTGACTTCGTTTTCGCCCGGATTATAAACCTTATGCATATCGTGAATTTCTATTAATGAGCTCATGCTGTTTCCTTTCTGTATTTTTGCTTTGCATCTTTTTTCTATATCCTTTATGCCGTATTTTTGCTTTCCATCCTTTTTCCGTATCCTTTATGCTGTCTTTTATATTTTGTTTCCTGCCATAAAACCCGCTTTTATCAAAACACCCAGACTGCATTATACTTTGTTTTTCAACTCTATACTATATATAACGATTAAAGTTCAAAATATTTTCAAAATTTTTCAACTTTTTTCCAAATATTTTAACACTCTCTATTTCCGGTGTTTCTGCACGCAATCCGCCAATAGATATTCTATCTGCCCATTGATGGAGCGGAAATCGTCCTCCGCCCATTTTGCCAGTTCCTCCCACAACTTTGGCGAAAGTCGAAGAAGGATCTGTTTCTTGGCCTTCTCCATCTCTTTTACACTCTTCTGACGCCGGATCAGCTCCTTCTCCTTGTCGGCGATCGCCGCTTCCAACTCATCAAGCTTGACAAGCCGTTCCCGGAGGCGTTGTTCTTCTGCTGTTATTTCATTATTACTTTTCACACTTACCTCCACTTAATATATACTACCACTGTTAATGATCGGCATCGCATCCTTATTGCCGCACAGAACTACCATCAGATTGCTGACCATAGCAGCCTTGCGATCCTCGTCAAGCATCACGATCTCCTCTTCTCCCAACTGTTCCAACGCCATCCTTACCATACCGACCGCGCCCTCCACGATCTTTTGACGCGCCGCGATGATCGCCACCGCCTGCTGCTTCTGAAGCATTGCAGCGGCAATCTCCTCTGCATAAGCAAGATGGGTGATCCGCACTTCCTTGATCTCGATCCCCGCTTCCTCTACCCTCTCCTGCAATTCCTGTTTCATCTTATCCGCAATCTCCTGGCTGCTGCCGCGGAGCGTCTTTTCATCCGTATCCTCCTCCATCGTATCATACGGATAAAGCCGCGCATTATTTCGGATAATGGTATCGCATTGTATGGAAAGATAGACATTGTAGTTCTCCACGTTAAATACAGCCTTCGTCGGATCAATCACTCTCCAGATGACCACCGCCCCGATGATCACGGGATTGCCCAGCGCGTCATTGACCTTCTGCTTGCGGTTACTGAGCGTCATGGTTTTGGTTGAAATCTTTTTATCAAAATGGGCCTCTATATTGCGTCCATTGCCGCCCGTGCCTTCATGCCCCGACTTCGCATAAGCATCCACCATCTCTCCAATGACAGATTTTGCGGAAGGATTGTAGCTTACCGCAAACGGATTGATAAAATAAAATCCCGCATTTTTGATCGTCCCGTAATATCTTCCAAACAGGGTATATACTGCCGCTTCATTGGGATGAAGGACTTTCAGCCCGAAAATCATCACACAGAATACGACAAGCAGAAACAGACACGCCGCAACAATGATCCCCATTCCCCTGTTACCTCCAAGAACCATCCCTGCGATGGAAAGCACAGCTCCTAAGATAATTCCAAACAGCGCGCTCCCGCCATTTGCCTTACTGATCTCACGTTCCTTTACGGTTCCCACATTACCTTCATTGGATTCCTTTTTCATAGTCTCCTCCTCATCCGAAGAATAAGCTCCTTCTTCATAATGATATTATTTTGATATCATTATAATATCTCAATTTAAATTTTTTGTCAAATATTATTTTAAATCTTATCATCAAGGAAAATACTTTTATATGTCCCCTACGCATTAAAAAAACGCATGAGACCGATTACGAAACTCTCATACGCTTTCCTGTAACAGGCTGCAAAGTCTGCTTCCATATGCTCCTATTTTTTAAAAGCCTGAATATTAACATCATATTCTTCTTTTCTATTCATTTTCCAGATAATACTGCTTCTTTTCTTCATACATTCTCTGGTCGGCAAGGTTAACCAGTTCCTCCGGATCACGGCAGCGTTTCTGCCATACGTGTCCCACAGAAACGGATACACCCCATTTAGGAAACGCATCTTCGCGAACCTGCTGCATCTGACATTCAAATTCTTCTTCCTCAACATCCGGAAGCAAAACCGCAAATTCATCTCCGCCGATACGATATACGTTGCGTGAGTCAAAGATGGAAATCAATCCTTTTGCCAGATCGCAGATTGCTTCATCACCGAGCATATGCCCTCCCGTATCATTGATCATCTTCAAGCCATTCAGATCACAGATACAGACGCCCAGTGTTCTTGTCTTTCCCTGCTTTTTCAACATTTCCATCTTACTGATGTAAGCATTGCGGTTAGAGCAGCCGGTCATCTGATCGCTATACCCCATGCGCTCAAGCACCTGCTTATTCTCTTGATTTTTCATACAGATCGCGACAAAATATCCTACCGTCGTCAAAAGCCTTCTGATGATCTGGCTGATCTCCATCGGCGCATTATCTACACCGATAAACCCAATCAGCTGATTGTCCAGTATCATGGGCGCTTCAATACAGCTCTTGATATTTTGCGCCTTCAAAAGCTTGTATTCTCCCTCCCAGCACTCTGCGATCTCCTCGATATCCCTGATCAGGATCTCTTTTCCTTTTTCCAATTCGCCAACCCAATGACGGATTTCCCACTTATCCACTTCCTGCAGATTATCAATCTGCGGCGTGATTCCCTCCTTACACCACTCGAAGGTATTGGAAAGGCATTTTTCATAGTTCTCAAAAATATAGATACGCTCCGCATCCATATATTTTCCAAGTGCTTCCATCATATGACTGATGCCCTGTTCAAGATCCTCCGCTGCGCAAAGCTGGGCAATCTGCTCTAAAATAAAATGCTCCGCCTCCAAAGCGCGTACCGTCTTATGATATTCTTCCTTATAGAAAACATTCTCATCTGACATCCAATGAGCTCTCCTTATACTTTTTATTCTTTTTGGAATTTATTTCAAATCAAAACTCGAATTTTTTTAATTCTTCCATTATCTGAGATCATCCAACATTGAAATACACAGATGTATTTAGTATAATATTTTAAGTCAGACATTGCAAATCATTTTTTTATTTCTGGCAAATCGCGGAAGTGTCTCATAAATACTTGACACTTTTCGTCAGATTATACAAAATATAATTATGAGCCATAGCAAGCAAAGGAGAATCAAAACATATGCACCAGTCAGATAATAAAATAATTGACCTTAATAATAGCATGGATTACGAAGACATGCCTTACGATCCATTAGAACACCGTACAGCAGACAAGCCGTTTATGGAGGGGGATGACCTTGACCAATATCTTGCTAAGGAAGTCAGCTCCGCCCTGTCAAAACCGTCAGCAGAGGAAGATAAAAAAGAAGATGAGGACGAAGATGCAGTTAATGCCGATCTATGGGACGCTTCTCCAATATCCGGCGGCTCATCCGCAGCACAAAACCCAAAAAAGACCCGCAGCAGCTCCGTAAAACAGCCGCGCAGAAAACGCGTTGCCCGTCTCCAGTCTATTTTGATGGTTTTTCTTGCATTGACAACACTTTGCTCTCTGGGGCTGTGTCTCTATATGCTGTTCAACTCACGCACGGAACCCACAGGCTCCAACGCGATCATCGAAAATGGTCAAAATAAACCCATTTTTTATTCCCAGGAAGAAGTAGACGTCTTGATGGAGGAAGCTGCCTTAGCCCATGAGCAGGAACTGAAAAATGAGATTATGAACCAACTGTCGGTAGAGAATCCCAATATCCAGGAGACCCTCCGCTGGCTGTATTCCGACCGCATCATTTATAAGGATAGCGGCGGTTATCACTTTATCCCTCTTTCAGATACGATCGGGCGCAACTCTTTGGAACGCAGCAATTTTTCTGTTTCGGAAAACGGAGAGATCTCCTATGCCTCGCAGAACGGCACATCTGCAAGAAAAGGCATCGACGTCTCAAAGTTTCAGGGCGATATCGACTGGGAACAGGTTGCGGCCTCCGGCGTGGAATTCGCCATTATACGCGCGGGATACCGCGGATATGGAAGCACCGGCACACTGGTAACCGATGAATATTTTGAACACAATATGGAAGGGGCTGCCGCCAATGGCATAGATATCGGTGTTTACTTCGTCACGCAGGCCGTCACGACAGATGAGGCTCAGGAGGAAGCCCGGTATGTTCTCGAACTGATCGCCCCCTATGACCTCTCCTATCCCATCGTCATAGATGTAGAAAACCCTGACGCAAGCGCAAGAGCCAATGTGCTTACGCAGGCGCAGCGTACCGAGATCGTCTCCACTTTCTGTGATGCTATTGCAGAAGCAGGCTATACCCCGATGATCTATGGCAATACCTATGCCCTGTTTGGAATGCTGGATATCAATCAGGTCAGCCATTATAAAATATGGCACGCATTTTATAATGATTACGTTTATTATCCCTATGAGATACAGATGTGGCAGTACACCGACAAAGCCGCTATCCCCGGCATTGATGGAAATGTTGATTTAAATCTGTGGTTTTTGGAGTAAACTACTTTTTTTTCAATCAAATATGTGCTATAATATAATAACCATAAAGGAAAAACAAGCGGCTGCGTAGCAGACATTTGTTTTTCCAGTGGCTTTAACGAGCAAACGTCTGATAAAATCAGACAAAAAGCGCTGAAAGCGTGGGTTTGCGTGTTTAGATAATATGAAGGAGCCAACATTTGAAACAGCGCAGCGATACATTTACTATACTTTCAATGATTTTCGGAATCCTCACATTTATTTCCATTATGACAGTGATCTTTCCCTATGTCTTTGGAAGTCTTGCGATCATCTTTGCTATTTTATCCAAGGGAAGCTCCTTTAAAATGACTTCTACGGCAAAGACAGCCGTTGCGCTCTCAGTGTCCGGCATGATACTGGTCACAGCTTTGGCAGGCTCCACAGCCTATAAGCTCTTTACCGACAAAGAATATTTTGCTCAAGTGAACGCTGAATTTGAAAAGATCTATGGCATGACTTTCGAAGAATATACCAATATGCTGGAAGAAATATATAAAACAGGGGAAATCCCTGAAGAGTTTCGTGAAGAATTAGAAAGGATGGGATATTAATATGGCAGGCAGAATAGGACCGGTCGGAACCGGATACGGAATCTATGGCATTTATTTTCCCTGGTCATCAGCAGACAGACCCGGCGCTGTTTCCAACCCGCAGGATCCCGAAGAAGCATCCTCCGCGGACGGTGCCTTAAATTCTTCCAGGGCAGTCAAAAAAACGGAATGCCAGACCTGTAAGAATCGTAAATATGTGGACGGCTCCGATGAGATGGTTTCTTTTAAATCGCCCGCTAAAATGAGTCCCGGACGTGCGGCGGCGGGTGTACGCGCGCATGAACAGGAGCATGTCAGCAATGCCTTTGAAAAAGCCGCAAAAGACGACGGCAAAGTGCTGCAGGCGAGCGTTGCCTTAAAAATGGCAATTTGCCCGGAATGCGGCAGAGCTTATATTGCCGGCGGAACCACTACCACCAAGATCGCCTATAAAAAAGACGATCCCTATTCCGAAAATCAGAAATCCCTGCAGCAGGAAGCCGCAACCGGCAATAATGTTGATATTGCAGTATAAGTGGGATTCTATTAGAAAGAGTTATGTAAACTAAGCATCGCAATTAATTATCAATTCAGCAAAAGGAGTCATTCAGAAACACAATGCATGAGATCAGCAGTCCTGCACAATTAAAAGCATCCGCAAGGAACAGTCTGAACGGACATTATTCCTTCCTTATTGCTGTACATGTCACAGGTTCTGTCATTTCCTCACTTTTTTACGTGCTGATGCCTCTTGCTCCCCTGATACCCATCACTTTCTTGATCACGCAGCTGTTTTCCTTTCACATATGCCGGATTTATCTTATGACATTCTATGATAAAAAGACAACCATCAAAGACTTGTTTCTCGGCAATCCGGACCGTGTAAAAGAAATGCAGACGATCTATGCCGCCTGCATCATCACACTGATCCAATTTCTATGTATGCTTCCTTCCAACATACTGTCTTATACTAAAATCGCCAGCAACAGTCCTTTGGGATTTTTACTCTATTGCGTCACCCTTGCTGCAGGATATGCGCTTTACTGTTATATCTATCTCAGCCTGTTTCCCGTATATTATCTTGTATCGGATTGTCCTGCGGAAAACATCACCGAAACATTAAAAATGGCTGCCTTTATCAGCAAGGGGCACCGCTTCCGCCTGTTTTATCTGATAGCCGGCTTTCTGCCGCTTCTTCTTTTAAGCCTGCTTTCTTTCGGCATAGGCCTGCTATGGATCATTCCATATATGCAGGCAACTCTGACACACTATTACCTCAACCTTGCGGCTTGCAAAACAGTGTGAGAAGCACTTCTAACTGCTCACAGCAATTTTTATTCCACCTGTTCCAGTGTTCCCTGGCTTTTCTTTTTCAGATACGCATTGATGAATCTGTCAATATCGCCGTCCAGCACCGCGCCGGCATTGGCCGTTTCTTCAGCGGTACGGTTATCCTTTACCAGCTGATAGGGCTGCAGAAAATAGGATCTGATCTGGCTGCCCCAGCCGATGGCTTTCAGATCTCCCTGAATGCCTTTCAGCTTTGCTTCCTCTTCCGCTTCCTTAATCGCAAGAAGCTTTCCCCGTAACATCTGCATCGCCTTATCTTTGTTCATATGCTGCGACCGCTCGTTCTGACACTGTACCACGACTCCGGTAGGAAAATGCGTGATCCTAATCGCGGACGATGTCTTATTGATATGCTGACCGCCCGCGCCGCTGCTTCGATACGTATCAATACGGATATCGTCATCTTTGATCTCTATCCCGGCATCACCCTCGATCTCCGGCATAACATCCACGGAAACAAAAGATGTCTGTCTCTTCCCCTGTGCATTAAATGGAGAAATGCGCACGAGCCGGTGCACGCCCTGTTCCGATTTCAGATAACCGTAAGCGTTTTCACCATTGATCTGGAAGGAAACCGATTTGATCCCCGCTTCATCCCCTTCCAGATAATCCAGCGTTTCTACGGAAAATCCCTTCTTCTCCGCCCAACGGCAGTACATACGATACAGCATGCCGCCCCAATCGCAGCTCTCCGTACCGCCCGCGCCGGCATTAATTCTAAGGATCGCATTGTTCTTATCATACTCACCGGTCAGCAGCGTACTCAGTCTGATATTTTCCAGTTTTTCGATAAAATCATCCAGCTCTGCCCGGATCTCCGGTATCAATTCAGGATCATTTTCTTCATATCCCATCTCGATCAGCGTCAGGATATCATCATATGCCGTCTGCAGATGTTCACACAGCTCTACCGTATCTTTCAGATTCTTTGCTTCCTTCATCAACTGATTGGAACGCTCCGGATCATCCCAAAAGCCGGGCTCCGACATCTGCATATCCAGTTCCTCGATCCTTTTTGACTTATTAGCTAAGTCAAAGTGAATCCCTCACTTCCGCTAATGGACTTTCATAGGCTAATAATTCTGTTTTCATCTGGTCAAGTTCTACCACCGCGCTCACCACCTTTTTATTTTTTATTGCCTATGGTCAATTCTGACCGTTCATCATCTTACCCATATGGCATAACTTAAATTTCTTTCCGCTGCCGCAGGGACAAGGAGAATTGGGATATATCTTAACCGCCTCCCTATTGACCGGTCCACGCTGCACGGTATCGTCCTTATTCGTACCGGTCACCTTCGCAACCTGTTCACGTTCTACCTTCTGCTCCACTTTGATATGGAAAAGAAGCTTGACCGTATCTTCCTTGATCGCCGCGGTCATGCTGTCAAACATATCGTACCCGCTCATCTTATATTCCGCCACCGGATTTTTATTTGCATAAGCGGCAAGCCCGATTCCCTGACGCAGCTGATCCATATCATCAATGTGATCCATCCACTTCCGGTGNNTCTACCTCGCGGATTGCTTCTTCCTGCGGAAATTCCGCTTCCTTGGCTTCATACAGCTTCACCGCTTCTTCCTTCAACTGCTGTTTCAGACTGTCCTTCTTATGTGCCACGCGGTCAAGCTCCACCGCCTCCAGCGGCACGATGGGAAGCAGCAGGGTATTTAACTCATTCAGATCCCACTGCTCCGGATGGGCGTCCTCGGAAATACAGGTATCCACCGCATTTTCCGTAATATCCGTAATCATCTTATAGATAACGTCGCGCATACTCTCGCCGTTCAATACACGGAGACGCTCAGCATAGATAACCTCTCTCTGTTCATTCATTACCTGATCGTATTCCAGCAGATTACGACGGATGCCGTAGTTTCTGCTCTCAATACGCTGCTG
>DLOQ01000157.1:4526-14302 GCA_002479655.1 Lachnospiraceae bacterium UBA7480 | reverse complement strand
CCTGACGTCCGGAACGTCCTCGGAGCTGATTATCAATACGCCTGGATTCGTGACGCTCCGTACCGATGATCAAAAGACCACCCGCTTCCTTCGCCTTCTCGTCCAGCTTGATATCCGTACCGCGCCCCGCCATATTTGTCGCAATCGTCACAGCGCCATGGATTCCCGCGTCAGCTACAATCTCCGCCTCCATCTCATGAAACTTCGCATTGAGCACTTTATGCTGAATCCCTTCCTTAGTCAGCCGTCTGCTCAACTCCTCTGACGCATCGATATTGATCGTACCGACCAATACCGGCTGCTGCTTTGCATGCGCCGCCTTTACCTCCGCTACGATCTCATGCAGCTTTTCCTCTCTTGTCTTATATACCTTGTCCTGACGATCGATCCTGGCTACCGGTCTGTTGGTTGGAATCTCGATGACATCCATTCCATAAATCTCACGGAACTCCTTTTCCTCTGTCAGCGCCGTACCTGTCATACCTGATTTTTTCTCAAATTTATTAAAGAAGTTCTGGAAGGTAATCGTTGCCAATGTCTTAGATTCACGCTTTACCTTAACATGCTCTTTTGCCTCGATCGCCTGATGAAGACCGTCGGAAAAACGACGTCCCGGCATGATACGACCGGTAAACTGATCAACGATCATGACCTTATCATCGCTTACCACATAATCCTGATCCTTAAACATCAGGTTATGTGCACGCAGCGCAAGGATGACATTGTGCTGGATCTCCATATTCTCCGGATCCGCAAGGTTCGTCAGCTGGAAGAAACGCTCCACCTTCGCCACGCCCGCTTCCGTCAGGTTAATCACCTTATCTTTTTCATTGACAATGAAATCTCCCGTCTCCTCACGATCAATCTTCATGATCGCATCCATCTTGGAAATATCTTCCATATCCTGTCCTCGCTTCATCTGCTTTGCAAGGATATCGCATACTTCATAAAGCTTTGTGGATTTACCGCTCTGTCCGGAAATGATCAGCGGAGTACGCGCCTCGTCGATCAATACCGAATCGACCTCGTCGATGATCGCGTAATGAAGTCCGCGCAGCACCAGCTGTTCCTTATAGATGACCATATTGTCACGAAGATAATCAAAACCAAGCTCATTGTTGGTAACATATGTGATATCACATGCATACGCTTCCCGTCTTTCCTCTGATTTCATGGAATTCAGTATTACGCCTACCTTCAATCCCAGAAATTCATGCGCCTGACCCATCCATTCCGCGTCACGCTTCGCAAGATAGTCATTGACCGTAACGATATGAACGCCCTGACCGGTAAGTGCATTCAGATATGCCGGCAGCGTAGACACGAGCGTCTTACCTTCACCGGTACGCATCTCCGCGATACGTCCCTGATGAAGGATGATACCTCCGATCAGCTGTACCCGGTAATGCTCCATGTTCAGCACCCGCTTCGCCGCTTCCCTAACGGTGGCGTACGCTTCCGGAAGCAGGTCGTCCAGCGTCTCCCCTTCCTTAAGGCGTCTTTTATATTCATCCGTTTTGCCGCGCAGCTCGCTGTCAGAAAGCGCCTGCATTGTGGGACGCAGCTCCTCGATCTTATTAACCAGCGATTCAATACGCTTCAGTTCCCTCTCACTATGTGTTCCAAATACCTTTTCTATTATATTCATACGACCATCAGATCCTTTCGCATACACATAAAAGATATTATACCAAATTTCTATAACATTAGCAACTTATAACCCCATCATTTTCAGCTCATTCACAATCTTTACATAAAATTCCATGACATCAAAGCCCTTGTAATCATCATGATGCAGGTCAATCATATCCGCATGGGAGATGCCGCGCCTGCCGACAGGTCTGATCGTCCCTCTGAAATTTCCCCATTTTGCGGATTCCTCCGGCACCAGTCCGTCATTGTCTCCGGCAAGCTTTTTCAATATCACATAAGGGATGCTGCAAAAGATCTCACTATACCATCCCTTCATCACGGAAGTATAACTTTGGTAATAGATGCCCGGATGATCCGGATATTTACGGTTAAATGCTTCACAATAATCCGGATCCAGCTCTAAACCGGAGCGGTAGACATCGGGACGCTCATCGCCATAGGCGCGAAACCCGCAGTCAATACAGCGGCAGATAAAACGATACATCCCCTCCGGCATCCGGCGCAGATACGGCACAAGCGGCGAACCATGGTGGGGTGTACAGACCGTCGTCAGGGAAGCTACCTTGTCCCCCATTCCCAGAGCGCCGATCGCATAACGCGCATCGATCCCTCCCTTGGAATGGGCGATGATATTGACCTTGTCGCAATGGTTCTCCGCAAGCATCTGCATGATCTTGTCCCTGATCACCAAGGCATTTTCCTCCGTAACGCCCCAGCCTTCCTGGTGTCCGTAATAGATGACGGCACCATTTCTCACAAGCTCTTTGGGAACTCTTCCCCAATAGCTGAACATCTTATGATCGCGGAATCCCACACCATGCAGCATCAGGATCGGATATTTCGTGGCGCATATATCAGACTGCGCCCGCTGTTCCCTGACTTCATGACGACAGCACTCGTAAACATATTCTTCCCTTGCTTTCCTACAAAGATAGAAAAGAAAATAAAGATGAAGTACCGGAACCCAGAAAAACAGCATTACAAGGATACGCTTAAAAATCCCAAGCTGCCTGCTTGTACACACAATGCGCAGTACGCCATTGCCCAGTATCCCCAGCCACAGAACGATACATACAACAAGGTCTGTCCAAAATACCCATGCCTGATCCCGTCCGCTGCAAAAGTCCCACATACGCTTTGTCAGCGCAGCATACCANNAACAGCAGCAGCCATAGCCCATAGTAAATCAGCCGCCTTCCCCCATATAATATTTTCACCCGGCGGTTACCGCTTCTATCCCCGCGGAAAGGGAAAATATGAATACGAACCAGCCAGTACAGGAAAAAGATGCCGGCAAACGCCAAAAACAACACCCATACCGGATGCATTTCCCGTTCCCATGCAATGTCGTATACCAGATAGCAGAGAAAAACCATATGGGGATAAATGACTGCCGTCAGGACCAGCCCGATCCCTCTTGCGTAATCAACCACCTTCACGGCATCTAATATAGTGATCACCAACAATATGCTTATTGTAATTCCGATATAAAACATTCTCTTTTTCCTTATTATGTGCTTTAAACCCTGTTTTTAATAGCAGAAAAGCTGCCACAAACCGTGACAGCTTTCAACATAACAATACGATTAATATTCCATCGCTTTTTCTTCGCCGTTCAGGACACGGAGCGCGCCCTGCGCAAGGGCAAGCAGCTCGTCCTCACCCGGATATACCGTCAACGGTGCGATCCAGCTGACACGCTTCGTAAATTCCGCAATGACCATCTTGGAATAAGCGATACCGCCGGTCACAATGATCTGGTCAACCTTACCTTCAAGAACCGCCGCCTGCGCGCCGATATTCTTACATACCTGATAGATAAATGCAGCATAGACCTCCTCTGCTTTCTTATCTCCGTCCTTCATGCGTTCTTCTACCACGCGGGCATCATTGGTGCCAAGGTATGCATTAAATCCGCCATTACCGACAATCTTTTTATATACTTCCTTCTCCGTATAATCTCCGGAAAAGCACATTTTGATCAAAGCGCCGGAAGGCACGCCGCCTGCACGCTCCGGAGAAAATGCGCCGTCTCCATCCAACGCGTTAAATACATCTACTACCTTACCGTTTTTATGCGCTCCGACAGACACGCCGCCGCCCATANNACTTTTCCTTTGATATGTGCGCCGACAGAAACACCGCCGCCCATATGAACCACGACCAGATTCAGTTCCTCATATGCCCTGCCGATTTCCTTAGCGTATCTCTTGGCAACCGCCTTCTGATTCAGCGCATGAAATACGCTTGTCCTCGGAAGCTCCGGCACGCCGGAATATCTCGCCACCGGCTCAAGCTCATCTACAACCACCGGATCTACGATATAGGAAGGGATCCCTACCGAATCCGCCATTTCCTTTGCAAGGATACCTCCAAGATTGGAAGCATGCTGTCCCTGGTAACCAATCTTTAAGTCATTCAGCAGCGCATCCGTCACCGGATAAGTGCCGCCCGGAATCGGTTTTAACATACCGCCGCGGCCGACGATCACATTCAGATCCTTCAGGCTGACATCCTTCGTCGCAAGGAAATCCGTAATGATGTTCTTGCGGAAATCTTTCTGATCAACGATCGTCGCGTACTGCGCGATCTCCTCTGTCGTGTGTCTGAGGGTTTCCTCAAATAAAAGCGTTTCATCCTCGAATACGCCTATCTTTGTTGAGGTAGAGCCCGGATTGATAATTAAAATCTTGTAAGACACTGTTTTTTCCTCTCTTTCTTTTTCTATTTCCTAAGTCTGAGTTTTATACTTCCTTCAGTGACTCGGCTACCACTGCTGCCAGCGCAATGGAATTAACTTTCGTCTCCGTGGAATCCGATCTGGATGTTAAGATGACCGGAGCCTTTGTACCTGTTAAGATACATCCGTTCTTGCAGTCGCAAAGGTGCGTCAACGCCTTATAGGTAATGTTGCCTGCATGAATATCCGGGAACAGGATCACGTCAGCATCGCCAACGATCTTTCTTCCTTCCGCGCCCTTATGCTTTGCGGCTTCCGGATCGATCGCAAGGTCAAGTGACAGAGGTCCGTCTACAACGCAGCCCGTAATTTTGCCTTCCGCACACATCTTTGTCAACTCGTCAGCCTCTACCGTGACCGGCATCTTCGGATTGACCACTTCCACCGCAGCCACCGGAGCCACCTTCGGATTCGGGATGCCGCATGCATGAACTACGCTTACCGTATTCTCGATAATGCTGACTTTATCCTCCAGTGTCGGATAAGGAATAAATGCAACGTCCGTTAAGAACAAGAGTTTCTCATGTCCTTTGATTTCAAATACCGCCACATGTGAAAGCGGCTTGCCGGTACGAAGTCCGACCTCTTTATCCAGCACGCTCTTTAAAAAGGACTTTGTATCTACCAATCCCTTCATATACATGTCCGCTTTTTTGTTATGTACCAGTTCTACCGCCTTATGCGCCGCTTCCAGCGTATCCTTCTCATCAATCAGCTCATAGTTGGAAAGATCGATGCCCAGTTCTTCCGCGATCGGCGTGATCAGCTCCTTGTCGCCTACCAGGATCGCATCCGCAATACCGCGCTTGCGCGCTTCCACAACTGCCTCCATCACAGGCGCGTCCTGTGCCACCGCAACAGACACCTTTTTTCTGCTGCACTGAGATACCTTTGATAATAAATCGTCAAATCCCTTGCTCATTTTCTCCTCCATTCCGAAGCATCCGGCTAAGCACTTCGCTATTTGTATTTTCTCTCTGTCATATTCAGTATAATAGATAGCCTAACCAAAATAGTATCACTTTCGGAAGAAAAAATCAATTTTTATCTAAAACTTGATTATAAAACTCATATCCTCTCTGGGAATTTCAGTTCCTATATAAGAACCATCCTCGTCGTAACCGCCCTCAGCAGGGATAAATATCATATATTCGGAAGCGCTGTCAAAGTTCCGGATCTCATAGCTTTGCTCAAATTCTACCCATCCCGTCTCTTCGTTACGGACTACCGGACTGCAAAAGGTATTCATGCGAAGGTCATTTGGCGCATACCTTATGCCGCTGCTATCCTCGCAGAAAAACAACGTATCCCGCAAAATTTCAAACTCCTCATCATTGTAAATGATCCATTTCAGGGTAAAACTTACATTAGAAGGCGCTGCCTTAAGATCGCTTACCTCCACTACACCATATGAGAATTCAAAGCGCTGATCTGCCGCCGTACTTATGCTGCCAAATTTATCTGATTCGACCGTGAAAGTAACTTCCTGCCTTCCCCCGGATTCCATATAAACCTGCACCGTAACATCCAACTTCTCCGGATCTGATGCTGCCAGCTCCTCATCCATAATAGTGACTTCACACTGCCAGATGCCGCTGCCTTCCTCTAACTCAACCACATACTCAAGCCTGTTGTCCGTACCATTGATAAAGACATGGTCGCCAAACTCAAGTTCATCCCACCCTGCGCCGGACTCAGCAAGGAATAAAAGCGTCGCGCCGTCATAATATACATCCGTCACGGTAAACGGCTCCTGTCCGATAGCATCATGACCTACTGCATCCTGCCCAATAATATCATGCCCAACGGCATCCTGTCCGCTGACTGTCTGTCCATCACCTACATGAACGATCATTCCTTCCGCCTCCTGACAGTTTACTCCGAGTTCAGCAAGCCATTTTGTAAAAGCGGGCAGCTCCGCGGCCGTCACCGTACCGCATACAAGGATCAGACATGCCGCAATGGGAATCACCGTTTTAGCGATCCGAAAGCGTTTTCTGCTCCTGTCCATCTGTTCCGTCACCGCGTTGTTTACACATTGACGAAAGCTTTTAGGTGTGCGTGGAAATTCCTGTTTTAATGTCTCTTTAAATGATCCCATAAGCATTTTCCTCCTCTAATATCGTTTTCAGCTTGTCCCGTCCTCTGCTCAGACGGCTTTTTACCGTTCCAATGCCCGTGTGCATGATGTGTGCAATCTCCTTCACGGAATACCCCTCCAGATAATGCAGCACAATAGTAAGACGATACTCCTTTTTCAACCGAAACAATGCCTGATATAGTTCCGAATAATCCTCCGTGCCATATTCCGATTCTTCCCCACAATCAGGATACGGAGCAAATCTCTCACGCTTTCTTAAAATGTGATAGCACTCATTGATGACGATCCGGGTCAGCCATGTCTTAGCATATTTTTCTTTCTTTAACATATGTATTTTTGCAAAGGCAATGGCGATCGCTTCCTGTACGGCATCTTCACAGTCCGCGTCGTTTTTCAGAATAGACTTGGAAATGTGATAGAGGCTGTCGGTTGATTGAAGCACGATCTCCGCCAATTCTTTTTTATTCATCTTTCCTTCTTCCTCCCTTCTATTGATTAGAGAGAATAAAGCCCAAAAAGGTTGCAGCCAAAAAAAGAAAACCTCTTTAGAGGTTCTCTTTTTTGAAGTTCACTTTCATAAAATACATTTCTTTTTATACCACACCAGCCAAGGAAAAATTGGTCGCTCTGATCAGCGGCTGCTCCGCTGCCGCATTCCTCTTGATTGCCATTGCATTTTCCCCTTTTGTCTCTTCCAGCTTACCCTGTGCGACCTCCTGCATTTTCCTGTTCGTCTGACCTATCGCGGAGAACTGCGCATTAACTGCCTGCTGCGCCCTTGCCTCCTGCTCTTTCAGCTCTTCCTTCTTTTTTGTAACATCACCACCCCGGTCTTCATCCTGTTTTATCTCTCCCTTAAGGATGACAATGTCATTTTCAAGCCTCGCAACGATAGTACCTTGCTGTTTTGCACGCTTCGCCGCCTCGTCTTCCGAGATCATTGACTGCATTTCTCTTTTAGAAAAGCCCGATATCTGCCCTTTATCCTGATTTGTATCGGTTTTCTTATCATCTTCCGCAACGCCGGTTTTTGCCGCACGCTCATCTATGCCAGATCCGTCCGTTCCCGTCTTCCCGGCAACAGCTTCTCCCACCTTCGTCTGATCTGCATCCTTCTTTTGAGCGTCGGTTTTTTCCGCCGTACCCTGCGATGCAATTTCCTTCATTCTTTGGATCTGCGCTTCTTTCTTTTCTGCTTTTGCCGCTTCCTTTTTCGAAGCTTCCTCTTTTTCTTTTGCCTCGGCTGCTGCTTCCTTTACCGCCTGTGCTGCCCTGCTCTCTCCGTCTGCTTCCGTTCCTTTCACAGCAGACTGTTCATCCGCCATAGCTTCCTTCTGGCTTTCCTTACTTGCCTCAGCCTCGCTCATCCTAAGTTTCGTCTTCAAACTGCTCAGCTCCTGCTACAGTTCCTGACGCCGCTTCATCTTTTCATCCACCGGAATATCTTCTTTGGAAGAAAACGCCTGTTTCTGCTGTTCCACATCAGAAATATCCTTCTCGATACTCTTACGTTCCGTATCGACCGGTTTTACTCCCTGCTTCTGAACGGCAGAGATGCTTCTTACAGAAGCGGTATTCCCTATTGCACTGATACTTCCAATCTTCATACGCAGGCCTCCTTGCTATAAACGTACTAATCCTCCATGCGCCATCCGATGCAGCATTTTCCTTAATGAATATATCTGTTTTACGTTGGAAACAATTGCTAATTAATATCATTATATAGGAAAATGCTGGGAATTGCAATATCTAAGCCGAAAAAAATTACCCCTTCAGAGCTGAAATTTTTGCGTATATACGCATTTTTTTCAGCGCAATGCAATCCCGGCGGTCTCTCAGCTTTTCACTGTAGATGCTTGGCTCCGGCAAATCAGTGCCTTAACTATGATATTCATATTTTACGCCTGATTTACAATTTTAAATCAAGGATACAGATATGCTCCAATATTTTAACATTTCATATGACTCAAAAAGCGTTACGAATCCCTCCGTCCTCCCCACAGCTTCAGGATCTCTCCACAGATCAGTCCTGATACCAGAATGATCATAAAATCTACGGGCGCAGGCCCCACAGTCTCAAATATGATATCCGGATAAGGCATTGCTGCTCTCCACAGCCCCCGGAAGAAAAATCCCCCTCCAAAACGGTACAGATATCCGTTCAATAATATCATTTCTCCTATATACATAAGCGTCGTCATAAGCGAAGCCACTATGGAAGGAATCCAAATAAAGATCTGCGGACCTTTTTCCGTCAGAAAAGAAGCAGTATAAATCCCTGCCGTCACGCCAAATAAAACAAAAAACACAGCCATAAGAATCGTTGTAATAAGGGAAACTCTGAGAGCACCGTCCCTAAAAAACGCTGTAAAGCAGGCAAGGACGCAAAGCGCCAGAAAGCTTCCAAGAGCTACCGCCTGCAATGTCAGTACCTTATTTCTCTTATGTTCATTCCCTTGAATCACATGGGCAAAGCCGTAAAAGCAATTTAACGCCGCCAGTATCAGTAGAATGGAAATCACATAAAAATGCAGCTTAAATGCAGGATTGTAATTTCCCATCAAAATCTCCACAGGCGACTGCCTTATAGTTTCTTGCTCAGCAGTCGGCAGCCAGACGACACACATGTACATCTGCCAGCTTTCCAGCGTTGTCTCGACTGTGGAAGTTACGATTACTTTACTCTCCAAAAGCAATTCCGCCGTCAGGAAAATGACAATGGATACTGCCGAAGCAAGCGCCTGACTGCCTTTCTTTATGTATTTTAACAGCAGCGGCATCAGCCATACCCCGACGATCAATGCAAGACTGATCGGCGTATAGGGAATGATGTATTTGGGATAATCCTCCTGCAAGACCGTTCCCGTCCTTATCATATCCGACACCACCCGCACGCCCATATACAGAGGATACGCGGAAGCCGCCAGTATGCCTGCCGCCGATAGCAGATAATACTTTCCCAATCTTTTATTTTCCATATGGAACAAGTCCTCCTTAGATACCATTCGTAATCAGCGCAAAGGCGATCCAAACCGCCAAAAGCGCAAAACATACCGCAGAAAATATGGATATTTNNGGAGCTTTGCGCCCCCAAAGGCGGAGGCAAAAAGAGGCGCGTCCGCGGCACATTCCACCAACGCCAGCGCATATGCTTTCTTTTCCTGTTCACCAAGCCCCGCTAACACCTTCTCGTCACAGGCAAGCTCCATATCCTCCAGAAAAAGCTTCAGAAACAGCCATGCCAAAGGATTGAACCAATGCAGACAGGCGGTCGCAAATGCC
>DLOQ01000157.1:0-4490 GCA_002479655.1 Lachnospiraceae bacterium UBA7480 | reverse complement strand
CGACGTTGGTATCACGATCTGAGGATGAAGGATCCCATAAACAGCCGGTGAATCGATTGCTTCGGACAGCAGGACATCCCCCTTTGAGCGTCCGCCGCGGCATGATCCCTTACCACCGGCAATCAGGTTGTCATCCAGCAGCTTTAGCCACTCTCCCCGGCGCGCTTCCTTTTTACTTCCCGCATACAGAAAGATCAGAATCCCAAACAGCACAACGCATCCGACCAGCCATACCACAAACGCCCCGTTAAAAATATTTTCTAAAATATTTACTTTATAAACAACGGGAAAATAACTTTCCGCCGCTCCTACGCAGTTCATCACTGAAAACTGTTCCGAGCTCTCATATACGGTAACTGTCCTCATCCCCGCCTGCTTCAAAAGACTCATTAGCCCGTATCGGCTTCCGNNCCGGCATCCACATCCGCAGAAACGGAACCGCCCACAGGATAAAAACCAACCGTCTCGGAAGCTTCTTTATTTTTCTAAGAACCAAAAGAACCGCTCCCGCAAGCGACGCAGTGACACTCATATTCAAAATCCAGTAAAACACTTCTCCCGGCATGGATATCACCTCTTATCAATCATCTTCCGCAGCTCTTCAAGTTCTTTTTCTGACAGCTTTTCATCCTCCAGCAGGGCGGAAAACAGCGCCTTTTTTGAGCCGCCGAAAAGCCTGTCAATCAACCCCTGCGTCTCCGCCCGGCGCACATCCTCCCTTGTGATCAGCGGCGTACAGATAAATCCCGGCTCGTCACGCCGGATGTACCCTTTTGCCACCAGCTTTTTGATCACCGTATATGTAGTATTTTTATTCCATTCCAGTTCCGAAGCTGCCAGCAGGCTCAGCTCCTTTGCGCTGACAGCCCCCTTTTCCCAAAGAAGTTCCATCACTTTCATTTCACTGTCAAACAATTTCAAATCCATCCCGTCCCTTCTTTCCGCGTTTTATACAGACTGCAATATTATAGACTACAACAATAGTCTGTACTATTATTGTAGTCTATACTATCACGATAGTCTGAAGTTGTCAAGGCAGGCTGTATCCCTTTTTTCTTTTTGCGACCCAAAAACATGTTATCACCGTAAAAACCACTATAAAAGACGCTGTTCTCAGTAAGATCAACGTCGGAACAGCCATATTAAGGGAAACGTAGTACCAATATCCTCTTCCTTTTTGGGCAGCCAGTTCGTTCATCTCCTTTATTGAAATACAATAATCATCCCATTCCTCCACCATCGCCCGCTCCTTAATGCTCCAATTCATAAGAACATTTTTTCTCATTAGGATTCTGTTATCTGCCAATATCGTTTCCCTGATAGTATCATAACCCCCATTACCAACAAAAACCAATTCCGCCAAAATATGCTCATTATACACATCCGTATAAGAAACCTGTCGTTTTAATACAATGGCATCCTCCGGCAGATCAACACACAGAAGCAGCATATAAAAGGGCAGCTTCCAACATATCACAAAATAAACCAGTAAAACAAACAGCAGCATACGTAAAGAAAATATCTTTTTTTTCATTGGATTAAGTTCCCCTCTTTCTCTCTTATTGTATGATAACAGTCCAAAGCATTACTGAACCATCCTTATACTCAATCCCCACTGCCACCGGATTGTGATATCCGAAGTTAATATTCTGAACTAAGCAGGAAATCTGCTATGTGCATTGTCTTGATGCCCTCATAGTTTCCGCCCGCAGATGCGTCTGCCCTAAGCACATATTTCGGATAATTGTCGTGTATTTCAAGCATGCGGCTGTATTCCCGTTTTTCCGTCTTTTCAGAACCGATCTCCTGCGTGACCTGAATATAAAGTTTATCATTTTGTCTCATTGCGAAGTTTTGCGATTATAAACCGCAAAACTTTCGACAATTTATTTTATTGCGGATCAATATCCTCTTTTTCAGGAAATATACATTTCTCATTACAAAAAATGTAACTCTCCCCAAATACTGAAGTTGAACATCACTGCCGCTCTATATACCAGCTATATGCATCAAAAATCAAGGTCTGACTGATTTCACCAAAAATTGGCGAAAGGGTTTGTTTCATCTGCCAGCAGATCTCATTCTCGGTTTTCTGTCCGCTTTGTATCTGCATATGAACATTTGACTGCGTCATCATAAAACGGATAAAAGCGTCCAAGTCAAATTCATGCCGCATCTTGTATGTCACTTGATCTTTTATGATAAATCCCTCCAGCAGATCGCTCTGCCACCATACTTCTTCCTTCCGGGGCGGTTTTGGAAATTCTGTCAGATAAAAATCATGGAACCACTCCGTATAAGCATCGTTTTCCTGCATACGATCCGAAATCCAGAAATCGTATATGACAAGCAAACCCTTAGGGACCATTACAAGCTTCATATTTTCAAGAAATGCATCCTTATCCACCCAGTTAATGACCCCTGCGGCGGTGACAATACCGTATGGCGTTTCAGGCAAATGGGTTTCCTCGGCTTTCGCCACGTAAAAAGTATATTCCGAAGCGTCAAGGTTTTCTATGCACGCTCGTATCATTTCCCCTGAAATATCGGTTCCTGTTACTCTGTCACAGATCAGTTTTAACGCTCTGGTGGACAACCCTGCACCGCAGCCAACGTCAAGTCCGTTATGAAAGTTCTTTACGATATTTAAGTCAGACTTCAACCTCTCGATGACCTGCTTATGCAACCACGGTCTGTCGCATGCATAGCCCTGAGCAATTCTTTTGTTGTCAAATGATCGATGATCCATTGTAGCGTTTATTCCTTATCGTCTATATTTTAGAACAATTCCGGATGGTTCTCTAAGCTGTCTGCATCAGTAATATCCCTTATGACTTTACATGGAACGCCTGCAGCAAATACATGTGCCGGAATATCATGGGTCACTACACTCCCCGCTCCGATCACAGTACCGGCGCCAATGGTAACTCCGCCGCAAACCGTAACATTACCGGCAATCCAGCAATTATCTTGTATGATAATGGGTTTGGCATATTCCTGATCCGTTGCTGCGCCATCTGATCTTATATACATATTCCTATCCTGAAACCTCATGGGATGAACGGGCGTCAGCAAAGATACATTGGGACCGAAAAACACATTTTCCCCTATAGTCACAGGACAGCAGTCCAAACAGGTAAAATTAAAATTGGCGTAACTATTCTTTCCTATGGTTGTAAAACAGCCATAATCAAACTGAACCGGTCCCTGTAGATATACCCGCTCTCCCATTGCAGGAAGCAGTTCCTTTAGAATCTCTGCCCGCCTTTCATCAGTTTCCAGACATTGATTATATTTCAGGCTGAGACCATGCGCCTTTTCCCTTAATTTCACCAATGTAATATCAGCCGGATCATATATCTTTCCCGCCAGCATCTTCTCTTTTTCCGTCATCGCATACCTCCGCGCACCCTTGCCATAACGTCTCTCTCTTCAATCATATCACAAATTTTACCTGTTGCTCACCTCAATAAATTTCTCCAATGTTGCCATCGCCTTACCGGAATCAATCAGCTCCGCCGCCAGCGCAATTCCGTCTTTCATCGTTTCCGCCTTGCCGCCCAGATAAAGCCCTGCTCCGGCATTCATCAGTACCGCGTTGCGCTTATGTCCTTTCTGACCGCTTAAGATCTCACGGGTGATCGCGGCATTTTCCTCCGGCATGCCGCCGACAAGATCTGCTTTGGTGCATCGCTCAAATCCGAAATCCTCCGGCGCGATCTCGTAGGATTTAAACCAGCCGTCCTTAAACTCGCAGACAGCCGTCGGCGCGCTCATGGAGATCTCGTCTAATTTATCCTTTCCATAGACCACCATGCCCCTCTTGACGCCAAGGTTCATCAATACCTGCGCAAGCGGCTCCGCCAGATATTCGTCATAAACGCCTAATAACTGTATCTTCGGACTGCCCGGATTGGTCAGGGGACCTAAGATGTTAAATACGGTCCGAAAGCCCAGCTCCTTACGGATGGCTCCCACATATTTCATGGAGGCATGGTACTTCTGCGCAAAGAAGAAACACATCCCCACTTCCTCCAACAATTTGACGCACTGCTCCGGACTCTGTTCGATATTCACACCGAGCGCTTCCAGACAATCCGCTGTTCCGCACTTGGAAGATGCCGCCCTGTTACCATGCTTTGCAACCTTCATTCCGCCGGATGCGATCACCAGACCGGAAGTAGTGGAAATATTAAAGCTGTGCGCATTATCCCCGCCGGTCCCCACGATCTCAAATACCTCCATTCCGGTCTCCACCTTGGTCGCATGATCCCGCATAGCCGCCGCGCATCCCGCGATCTCATCAGTGGTTTCCGCCTTGGCGCTCTTTGTCGAAAGCGCAGACAGGAACGCCGCGTTCTGTGTTGGTGTCGTCTCACCGCTCATGATCTCATTCATTACCGCATACGCTTCCTCATAGCTTAAGTCTTCCTTGTTTACGATCTTTACAATTGCCTCTTTAATCATTTTCTTTTCCTCCCTATTTAGTC
>DLOQ01000038.1:20574-20729 GCA_002479655.1 Lachnospiraceae bacterium UBA7480 | reverse complement strand
GACCAGACAGAGGCTATGACGCTGGGAACCAGAATCGTAGTTATGAAGGATGGTATCGTACAGCAGGTAGATACGCCGCAGAACCTTTACGATAAACCGCAGAATCTGTTTGTAGCAGGATTCATGGGATCACCGCAGATGAACTTCCTGGATGC
>DLOQ01000038.1:20280-20456 GCA_002479655.1 Lachnospiraceae bacterium UBA7480 | reverse complement strand
AATGATGGTTGAGGCTTCTCCGCTTAGTGTATTTGAGTCATCAATCAAGGTTTACGAGCTTCTGGGTGCAGAAGTATATCTGTACTTTGATCTGGAAGGATTTGCGATGACTGCAAGGGTTGATCCGAGAACAACGGCAAGACCCGGCGATGTTGTTAAGTTTGCTTTTGATGTTG
>DLOQ01000038.1:16749-20221 GCA_002479655.1 Lachnospiraceae bacterium UBA7480 | reverse complement strand
ATTGTGCGGGCGCATTTTTGATAGAAAATACTGTAAAAATTGAGAATTTCTGATATAATAAATATAATTGTGTGTCAAAATATATCAATATTACGAAAAGGACGGAAGTGGGGGAGAACTCATATGGAGGGCTTGGTTAATTTAATGGAACAGACGGTGATGGAGAAGATTGACCAATTGTGGGCGGAAAGAGACTGCTGCAAATGTGAAAAATGCCGTCTGGATGTGGCGGCGTATGCATTGAACCGGCTGCCGGCGCAATATGTGAGATCCGTGAAAGGCAATGTGTTTTATCGCTTTGAAGCCAGTCAGATACAAAGAGATATTGAGGTTACGGTAGAGGTCGGCAAAGGGATGGAGATTGTGGGAAAAGCGCCGCATCTTTAATTATTGAAATAATGGCGGAGGAACAGTATGCTATCATCTAAAATAATTCAGAACAGTATAGATGATCTAAAGAATATCACCAGGGCGGATTTCTGCGTAACGGATCATAAAGGGAGAGAGCTGGTGACGACATTTGAATATTTGGAGCTTTCTGCCGATATGATCGCGGGATTTGCCGAATCACCGGCGGACAGCCAGAATATTTCCGGTTATCACCTGTTAAAAATCATGGATGAGGATGATGTTGCTTATGTTCTGGTGGCGCATGGCAATGGCGGAGACGGCTATGTCCTCGGACGCATTGCGGTGAGTGAGATCACGCATCTGATGGCAGCTTATAAGGAGCGGGTTGATTATAACGGATTTTATCAGAGCCTATTAATGGATAATCTCTTGACCGTAGATATCTATAATAAGGCAAAGAAACTAAATATCCGGACGGAGCTGGACAGGATCATCTATCTGGTGGAGATCGATCCCGGACTTTCTGCTCAGGGAAAAGAGCTTTTGAAGAACCTGTTTTCTGAAAATCCGGATGATTTTGTGACAGCGGTAGATGAGAAAAATCTGATACTGATAAAATCTCTTCCGACCGAAAAGGACAGAACGCGACTGGAGGAATTTGGCGGTCAGATCATCAGTATGGTCAATACGGAACTGATGATCAAGGCGAGAGTAGCTTATGGAACTGTGGTCAGTGAGCTGAAGGAGCTTTCCAAATCCTATAAGGAAGCAACGGTTGCAATGGAGGTTGCCGGTATTTTCTATGACGGCTGTGAGATTGCGGCATATTCTTCTCTGGGGATAGGGCGGCTGATCCATCAGCTTCCGATTTCCCTGTGTGAAATGTATCTGAATGAAATTTTCCCTAAAAAGGATATTTTGAAACTCAGTGATGAGGAACTGGGAACGATCAATATGTTTTTTAATAATAATCTAAATGTTTCCGAGACAGCGAGGGAGCTTTTTGTCCACCGTAACACGCTGGTCTATCGTCTGGAAAAACTGCAGAGACAGACAGGGCTGGATATCCGCCGCTTTGATGATGCGTTGACGTTTAAGATCGCACTGATGGTTGCGAGGTATATGAAATTCCTGGATCAAAAGGAGATCCTGTCATAGTCATATTTCAACTTCATTTCTCATATACTATTTATAGGGAAACGCTGAGGAAAATGTTTTCCGCGTCGGATGTGTCCGGCGATGATAGGAGGGATGAGGTTGTTTTATTTTGATAAAAAAATTTATTACATAGATTATTATGAAAATGGAAACAGGATATCCAATGCCGGCTTTATCAGTCTGACGTTTCGGGATGATGATTGCCATGTTCATGTGGGGATCAGAAATCTTCCGTCTATGGAGAACAGGCTGTGCCGCTGGTTTGGACTGATCAACAGCGAGCAGGTTTTTCTGGAAGAATTCCGGGTGGAAAAGGGGGAAGCTGATTTTGTAGGATCTTACAAAAGAAACAGTCTGGGCAGGACAGAGGTGGATTTTTCGACGCTGGAGGGCTTTTATTTTGCGCTTGGAAAAAGGCGGTGGGGAAGCTGTTTTTTCAGAAATGTAAGACAGCATATGGAGCCAACCTTTCAGGAGAAGCCTGCGAAGCAGACTGTACGAAAATATTCCTATGATCGCGTATCCGATGGAAATGAAGATAATAAACAATATTCCCGGTACAATGATAATAATTTGAATAATGAATATAACGGTGAATTAAATGATACCGAGAAAAGCGAGCTGTATGGCGGCGAAATAGACGGCAATATGGAAAGCGAGCTGTATAGCGGCGAAATGATGGACGGTGATGAGGAAAGCGGTCTGTATGGCAGCGAAATGATGGATGGTGATGAGGAAAGCGGTCTGTATGGCGGCGAATTGAACGGTAATACGGAAAGCGAGCTGCATAGCAGCGAAATGATAAACGGTGATAAGGAAAGCGAGCTGCGTAATGGTGCGTTAAATGCGGATACCCAATGTGAATCCAATAATAATGATGCTTCCGGGAGGAATACTACGGTGCGTAAGTCGGTTCATAGAACGACGTGGGAGGAACTGACGGAGACGCATCAGCTGGTGCATCCCTTTGAGGATCAGGGGGATTATATCAGCATCAATCCGTTTACCTTGAAATTGCTTGCGCCGGAGTACCGGAAACTGGCTAATAACAGCTTTCTTCTGCATGGCTTTTATAATTACCGTCATCTGATTCTTGGGTATTATCAGGATGAGGAACGGCAGGGATATTATATCGGTGTGCCGGGAACCTTTGACGAACGGGAGCAGATGGTGGCGGAAATGTTTGGATTTGAAGGCTATGAGCCGGCAGGCGGCGTAGGATATTATATGCGGAAGGTGGAATTTTAAAACCGCTCATACGTTGTTATTCATGGTGTATGGAATGGATACACAAGTTAAAGTCATAAAATTATGACACAAGGCGCCTATATGCCGCGGAGTGTAGCGGAAGGAATAGAAGTCTGCGCAATCTGCAAAAACTGCTGCAATTCTTCCGCAGAAAAGGTTCCCAGAGTGAAGTCTACAGGGAGCGGAGCATAGTCAGGCGATATCAAAGATGTGGCATGAGACAGATTGCCTGTGGAGGGTGACAACAGCTTACAAAGGATAAGGTCATTATCTTCGTAGGATTGCAGATAATATTTTTCCGCCCCTTTCAGCCATGCGGCTATGTTTCTCATGTCATCATAGGTGTGCAGACCTTTGACCAGCGTCGTCCGAAATTCATAAGCAATGCCGGATTGCATCAGAAATTCCACACAATCTTCAATGGGGGCAATGGAAAGACCGGCAATGCCGCTGACAGCGGGATAATTGTCCCGTGAGGATTTTATGTCCATTGCAACATAATCAATAAGGCCTTCCTGATGCAATGACTTGACCATGTCCGGCCGGCTGCCGTTGGTGTCCAGCTTCACAAGCAGTCCCAGGCTTTTTATTTTTTTAAGAAAATCAGGCAGATCTTTCTGCAGGGTGGGTTCTCCGCCGCTTATGCATACGCCCTCCAGAATATTTTTCCTTTTTTTTATTTGTTCTAAAACATCAACATTTTGATCATCATGCT
>DLOQ01000038.1:16594-16734 GCA_002479655.1 Lachnospiraceae bacterium UBA7480 | reverse complement strand
TCAGCCGCAGGTAAAAACGGTGCATGCCAGCTTCTCCGGATAATCCAATAAAGTTGTAGGAAGAAATCCGCCGATCTCCATATTGATTTTCTCCTTATAATTATTTAATATGATAGTAAGCAATTGCGAAACTCTCAATA
>DLOQ01000038.1:3424-16539 GCA_002479655.1 Lachnospiraceae bacterium UBA7480 | reverse complement strand
ACCCGATTAGAGTTTCGCAAACGCCTATTTTTTGATTTTAAAACTGTCCACAGTATAAGTATATCATTTTTAGAATATAACGCAAGGAATAAGAGAGGGAAGGTATCTGTCTTTGGAAGAAAGTAAAAGCGCAAAAAGAGCAGCAAACAGACTTCTTAGAAAACAGCAGAAAGAAGCGGAAGCGGAGAGGCAGCGCCTGCTACAGGAAAAAATGGATGAAAAATATATGCGTGAGGCTTTAAAGCTTGCGAAAAAAGCGGCAAAATTGGGCGAGGTGCCGATCGGCTGCGTGATCGTGTATCAGGACAGGATCATTGGGCGGGGCTACAACAGACGTAATACGGATAAGAGTACGCTTTCCCATGCGGAGATCACCGCAATCAAAAAAGCGAGTAAAATGCTGGATGACTGGCGGCTGACCGACTGCACGCTGTATGTGACACTGGAACCCTGTCAGATGTGCGCCGGTGCGATCGTTCAGGCGAGAGTGACGAGGGTGGTCATGGGCTGCATGAATCCTAAGGCGGGCTGCGGCGGTTCTGTCTTGAATATATTGGAAATGCCGGAATTTAACCATCAGGTAAATGTGACGCGGGGGATTCTGGAGGAAGAATGCAGCAGACTGCTATCCGGCTTTTTTAAATCCCTGAGAACCCATGTAAAAAAAGATAACTTTATACATTGCGTAGATGCAGAATGGAAGAATGTGGCAAAAGCTGTGAAAAAAGGAAAAATAAATTAGGGAAATGTCTGCAGTTCATTGACAAAAATATGGAAAAAAGGATATACTTAAGATACCGTGCAGCCGGGGTGGCAGCGGTGCCTTGAACCTGCAATCCGCTTTAGCAGGGGTGATGGTCTGTTGAGGGCGTATGTCGGTATGGCAGCCCTATATAAGTGATGTTGAAATCTGGGTCTTGCGCAATGCGTGCCTGTGAACCGTGTCAGGGTGGGAACACAGCAGCACTAAGCGGGAATTCGTATGTGCCGCGAGGCTGCCTGGGTGGAGTTAACTGTATAGACAGCGCATGTTGGGATTGTTCGATGCAGACCGCACGGTATTATAAGGATAGAATTATGCTCTTGGAATCAGGGCAAAGATGAAACAATCAATATGATTATTGGAAAAGGAAGAAGGGGGTACATTATGCAGAGACAAAGAAAGACAGTGCAGGTAAGGATATTATCAGCGTTCATAGTGTTGGTGATTTCGTGTGCGATGGTTTTGCCGGTACAGGCAGCGCCCATAGACAGGGCGCCTTATGCAGCGGTATTTGATTATATTTATTATGCGCAGTGTTATCCTGATCTGCAGGCGGTATTTGGTAATGATGAAGCGGCGCTCTTCAATCATTTTATCACTTGCGGTATGGCAGAAGGCCGTCAGGGCAATGCGGAGTTTAATGTGCAGTATTACAAAGCAAGATACGCGGATCTGCAGGCAGCATTTGGGGATGATTTGCCGGCTTATTATATGCATTATATGACATGCGGCAAGGCGGAAGGCCGTCAGGGTAATGGAGTTGCCGTGATTACAGAGCAGAAGCCTGCGGGCGGCACGAATCAGACGGTTTCTTATATCACAGGACCGGTATCTGCTGCGGCAACGGCAGCGGAGTCAGAGTATGCGTATCAGGTGCTTGCGATCATGAATCAGATTCGCGCCGAGAATGGACTAAGCACTCTTACTACGACACAGGAGTTGATGAATACGGCACAGATGCGTGCTGAGGAGATTACTGTAAGTTTTACCCACAACAGACCGGATGGATCCTCCTGCTTTACGGCATTTAAGCAGAATGGTGTCAGCTATCGTGCGGCAGGGGAGAATATCGCTGCCGGTCAGAATAACCCGCAGTATGTGATGGATTGTTGGATGAATTCCCCAGGGCATCGCGCCAATATTTTAAATCCGGCTTTTAATCATGTTGGTATCGGTTGCTATTATTTCAACGGTTACTATGGGATCTACTGGTCACAGAATTTCACTGACTAACAAGAGAAAGGGATGGTGATTCAAGATGATGAAGATAAAAAAGGTACAGACAGCAGTGACGGCAAGAATTGTGGCTGCCATGATGACGGTTATGCTTTCTATTTTCATGGTTCTGCCCGCACAGGCGGCGACGGCGGCAGATTATGCGGCAGTATTTGACGTAACATATTATGCAGAGCATTATCCCGATTTAAAGGCAGCGTTCGGTACGGATGAGGCAGCGCTTCTGAATCATTTTATTACCTGTGGTATGGCGGAAGGACGTCAGGGCAATGCGGAGTTTAATGTACAGGCATACAAGGCAGGATATCCGGATCTGCAGGCGGCATTTGGTGAGAATCTTCCGGCTTATTATATGCACTATATCACCAATGGAAAAGCGGAGGGACGTACTGCTGTGGCAGCAGGACAAAATGCAGGACAAAACGCAGGACAAAATAATGAAAATACAACATCAAAAGAAGAAATACGCAATGGCTGGGATGTCGGCATGGGATATGAGCTGCTCGGATATGAAAATATGGAGCGCGAAAATGCAGGATTAAAGCTGTTGGTTTGGTCAGATGATCTGACGATACGCGCACAGCTGAGAGCTCGTGAACTTGCATCGGATTATTCGCATACAAGCGCAGGCGATTATATCAGGGAATGTGAGGAGAATATTGCACGGAATCAGCAGAATGCGGTAAGTACGATTGCTGAGTGGACGCGAAGAAACGAGAGTACCGAAAGAATGAATATCCTTCATCCGACCAACAGACTGACGGCAATCGGCGTGTATGTTGATGGCAACGGCACGATATATGTTGCACAGCTGTTTACTGAGCGTGTGAAATAACAGAAAATATTTTGTGCAGCTATTCAGATAGAGCAGCTGCAATGTGAGGTTTGGCGGACTTTGCGGGAGCGTTTGGGGGAACATTGATCCTTCGGACGCTTTTGCAGGTTATATATGAAAGGAGCAGCGGCTAAGTGAGACTCTGGGTAACGGCAGGGGGTACGGGATCTGCGTGGCATATCGCATCTATTGTAAAGAAATATTATGCGGATAAGATAACATTATATATCAGCGATACCAACGAGGCGGAGCTGGTTGCGTCCTCGACATTGGCAGATTTCTTTTTTAAGGTTCCGCCGGTGAAGGAGACCGGTTATGCGGAGTATATGTATGGATTGTTGAAAGAACACAGGATCGATGTCATTATCCCTCTGATTCCATGGGAACAAAGATTTTTTGCGCCGGATCTTCCCGCATTTACTTCGCTGGGCGTGAAAAGTATCGCTCCTGTCAGTATCACTGACAATATGTTAAATCATAAAAAGAATCTTTTTCAATTTTGCGTCAAGCATGATCTTCCGGTCATCAGGCAATATGAAAAAGAAGAACTGGAAGCGGAGCAGCTCTATTTCTGTAAACCGGTGGAAGGCTTTGGTGCGATGGATGCGTGCAGGATGTCCGGAAAGGAGATCCTAAAACGCTGCGAATCCGGCACATTTGATTGGGAACAAATGATCGTGCAAGAGTATTGTGAAGAAGGCGGAACCGTGCAGGAAGTGACGGTGGAAGCATTTTGGGATAAACAAAAACTTCGGACGATATGCAGGAGAAGACTGGAAAGCAAGGTCGGTGTATGTACAAAGGCGGCAGTGATGAACCTTCCGGAGGCGGATATTGTCATACAAAAGATTGTGGAGTTGATAGAGATGCCGATGGTATTTAATATACAGTTCGTGCATCACGACGACTGTTGGAAAGTTATGGATGTAAATTTACGGCTTGCGGCAGGTACAGGATTGTCCAATGCGGCAGGCTTTCAGTTGATCCGTGCATTGCTTGCGAGCCTGCTTGGCATGACGATAAAGGAAGAATGGTTTCAGACAGATGAAAGCATAAAGACTATCTTACGGGTATACCAGGAGATTAGTGTGAAAAGAACTTCTGGCTGCTCGTAGCAAGGGGCTACCAAATTGAAAATCAAAGATTTTCAATTGCAGAGAAATTCTTAGTCTCACACCGAAAAACGCAAAGCGAACAAGTTCGCTTTTGAAGCGCGTTTTTCATTCCTGTTTGAGTCGCAGCAAAGCTGCGGCATGAGGATAGAATGGATAAAAGGGGAATTTTATGGATCAGGCGGAACAGTTAAGAAATATTATAAAGGCCGGAGCATATACGCAGCGTCCGATGGCAAGGGTCATTACGATCACCAGCGGCAAGGGCGGCGTCGGAAAGTCCAATACAGCGATCAATCTGGCGATTCAGCTCAAAAAACGGGGGAAACGCGTTGTTATTTTGGATGCGGATTTTGGACTTGCTAATATAGAGATCATGTTTGGTACAATACCGAAGCATAATCTGTGCGATCTGATTTATCAGGGGAAAAATATTACGGAGATCATTACATGGGGACCGGATGGGATCGGCTTTATCTCCGGCGGTTCCGGGATCGCGGGATTATCTAATCTCAGCAGGGAATATCTGACATATATCATCCAGAATCTTGCGCAGCTGGATGCGATTGCGGATGTGATCATCGTGGATACGGGCGCGGGAATTGCGGAGGCGGTGATGGAGTTCCTTGTGGCAAGCGGCGAGATCATTGTTGTGACGACGCCGGAACCGACTTCCATTACGGATTCCTATTCGCTGTTGAAGGCGCTTAACCGGCATCCGAGATTCAGCCGGGAAAATTCCACGATCAAGGTGATCGCGAACCGTGTCAGCAATGAGAGCGAGGCGGATTCCTTGTTTAATAAGTTAAATACGGTCGTTACAAGATATCTGTCACTGCCTATCGAGTATCTTGGCGCGATCCCGTATGATAAGATGCTCAGTACGGCGGTCATGCAGCAGATGCCGGTTTCTCTGGCGCATCCTAACGCCCGTTCCGCAAAGGCATATGAGGAGATAGCGGACCGGCTGATGAATCTGGAACAGAGCGGTAAAATAAAAAAGAGAGGAATGGCAGCGTTTTTTTCGCATATTATTGCCAGCAAGAAAAATAATGAGTGAGATCAGAGCGAGCGAAGTTTTAAGACCCGGAGAACGGGTGGATCTGGAGATGATTCCGGCATTTGGAGAAACCGAAGAAGAAGAAAAAAAATATTATATTACCAAGATCTATGAAATACCGGATGATGATCATATAGATGTGCTGATGCCCATGGAAAAGACGAAGCTTCTTCTACTGGAAAAAGATACGGAGTTTCAGGCATTTTTCTATGGCAGGAAAGGGATCTATACCTGTGAGGCGCGCGTGGCGGAACGGTACAGGGAAGAGCAGTTTGTGGCAGCTTCGCTGGAGATCACCTCGGAGTTGAAAAAGCAGCAGCGACGGGAATATTATCGTTATTCCTGTGTTATCGGCATGAATACGAGGCAGCTGACAGAGGAAGAGGCGGTGCAGTATGAAACGACGAGGAACAGCGATTTTCTTGGACAGCCGGAACATAAGAGCGTGATTGTTGACATCAGCGGCGGCGGCATACGTTTTGTGACTCCGATGGTCTATGAAAAAGGAAATCTGATCTACTGCAGATTCCTTCTCAGCACAGGCGAACAGCAGAAAACATACAGCTGCGTGGTAAAGATACTGAACAGCCAGCCGGTGGGAAATCATACCAAGAATGTGGAATACCGCGGAGAGTTCCGCTATCTGGATGACAGGAAGAGAGAGGCGATCATACACTATATCTTTGAAGAAGAACGAAGGATGAGGCGCAGAAGCTAGTGTAAGTGTGAGAAGAACTTCTAGCTGGTCGCAGCAGAGGCAGCTTCAGACGGGACCGGGCAGATGAGGTCTGCGTGGTTCCTTTTCTTTTTTTCGGCAAATACCATTGATTGTCTAAACTGCACAAAAAAAGTTTAAAAATTTTGTTATAAAATATTTTGCATAAAATGTTACTTTGCACCCATGAGAAGCGTGCACTGTGATATAATATTATCAGTAGTATGCAGTAGATATAATGTGGCGTGGTGTTGTTATGAGTAAGATAGTTGCAATGGCGGTTTCGACAGGAGGACCGAAGGCGCTGAAGCAGGTGATTCCCAGACTGCCGGCCGATCTGGATGCACCGGTGATTCTGGTACAGCATATGCTGGAAGGATTTACAAAGGATCTTGCAAAAAGTTTGACGCAGATCAGCATGATTGAGGTAAAAGAAGCGGAGGAGCACGAACAGATCAAAAAAGGCTGTGTGTATCTCGCGCGTGGCGGACAGCATCTTAATTATGCGGAGGGTGCGGGACTGGGATCATTATATTATTCTGATCAACCCAACAGGCAGGGCGTAAAGCCGTGTGCGGACTATATGTACGAGTCGCTTGTCAACAGTCCTTTTGATGAAGTCGTATGTGTTGTGATGACCGGAATGGGACATGACGCAACGGAGGGGATTCTTCATCTCGAAAAAAGAAAGAAAATTTTCGTGATTGCGCAGAACCGGGAATCCTGTACCGTATATGGCATGCCGAGAAGCATTGTTGAAGCTGGAAAAGCAGACAGAATTGTGCCTCTGGATCAGATTGCACAAGAAATAATATTAAGAGTGGGAGTGAGAAAAGATGGACGTTAGCCAGTATCTTGACATTTTCCTTGATGAAACCAAGGAGCATCTGCAGAATCTGAATACTCAGATCCTTGCGTTGGAGCAGGATTCGGAAAACATGGATACGATCAATGAGATCTTCCGGGCGGCACATTCCTTAAAGGGAATGGCNNGCGGGGACGATGGGGTATAAGCGGATGCAGACTTTGACCCATGATATGGAAAATGTGTTTTCCGAAGTGCGGACCGGTAACATTAAGGTCAATGCGCCGATGATCGACACGCTGTTTCAGTGTCTGGATGCATTGGAGGATTATCTTTCATGCATTCAGGAAAATGCCGATGAAGGGGAGAATGATAATGAACCGCTGATCAAGGAGCTGAACCGCATCCTGAACAGCAAGGGCAAAGAGGAGGATGCTGCGCCTTCACAGGAGGAGGAGACTCCTGCGCAGGAAGCGGCTCCGACAGCTACCCATTGGAATCATGTGGCATGTACGCCGGAAGATAAGCAGCGGATCAAGGATGCAGCAGAGAAAGGAAAGAATATTTACGGTATTACGGTTATCGTGCAGGAAGCATGCCTTTTAAAGGCGGCGAGAGCGTTTCTGGTATTTAAGGCGGTCGAAGAGATAGGAGAGATCATTATCACCCAGCCTTCTTCGCAGGAGATTGAGGATGAGCATTTTGAACTTGATTTTTCTATGGTTGTGGCCTCTGAACGACAGCTTGACGAAGTGCTCGATGCAGTGAAAAGGGTATCGGAGATTGCGGATGCAGTAGGTGATATCTACACTCTGGAAGAGGAGACGCAGCCGGAGGAGACGGAAGCAGCCNNCCGTGCCGGCAGTGGCTCAAACGTCGCAGCCTGAGGTTGTGAAGAAAACCGAAAAGCCGCAGACTGTTGACAGACCGGCGGCAAAACAGCCTGAGAAAAAGACTGCGGCAAAACAGCAGATGAACCGTACCGTACGTGTTGATATTGAGAAGCTGGATGTGCTGATGAATCTTGTCAGCGAGCTGATCATTGCTAAGAACTCGCTGGTCAGCAGCGCGACAGGCGCGGCGGGGACGGATAATAATACAGGTTTTAACGAGCAGATTGAATATCTGGAAAGCGTTACGACCAATCTGCATGAGTCTGTTATGAAAGTCAGGATGGTTCCAATCGAGAGCGTAGTGAATAAATTCCCGCGTATGATCAGGGATCTTTCCAAGAAGCTGAATAAACAGATGGAATTGTACATGACCGGTGAAGAGACGGAGTTAGACCGTACCGTGGTAGATGAGATCGGTGATCCGCTGATGCATCTGCTTCGTAATTCGGCGGATCATGGCCTGGAATCTACCGAAACAAGAATTGCAAGAGGGAAATCACCCGTCGGTTCCGTCTTTCTGGACGCTTATCAGGATGGTAACAATGTTGTTATTGAAGTGCGTGACGACGGTACCGGCATCGACGTAGACGCTGTTCGGGCGAAGGCTGTAGAACGTGGATTTATGACCGAGGAGCAGGCGGCGGCAGCTTCCGATGAGGATATTATAGCGTGTTTGTTTGAACCGGGATTTTCCACGGCAAAGCAGGTGTCGGATGTATCCGGCCGAGGGGTAGGGCTTGATGTTGTTAAGTCCAAGATTGAGTCGCTTTCCGGTGAAGTCGAGGTCAAGACAAAGTTAGGAGAAGGAAGTACCTTTATTATCAGACTTCCGCTTACCCTTGCGATCATACAGGCGCTGATGGTTGTAGTGGGCGGTGAGAAATATGCCATTTCTTTAGGCGGCATACAGACGATCGAGGATGTGGACCCCAAGGAGGTCAAGACTGTGCAGTCCAAAGAGGTCATCCATCTGCGCGGCTCTGTAATTCCGCTGATTCGTCTGGACGAGGTTCTGGATATCGAATCCAAACGCGCGCCGGATGAGAATATGGTTGTTGTTATCGTGAAGAAGGGCGATAAGCTTGCGGGTCTTGTGATTGATGAGCTGATCGGACAGCAGGAGATCGTTATCAAGTCTATGGGCAAGTACATAAACAAGTGCAAGTTTATCAGTGGTGCAACGATTCTTGGTGATGGGGAGATCGCATTGATCCTGGATGCGAATGCACTGATCTGATGATCGCGGATGTGTTGGCGCTGTCCGCCATAAGGACAGCATAAGAAGATAGAAGATAAGAGAAAGGCAAGGTTATCAGTATGTCATATGAAATCAGTACACAGGTAAATGAGATCGTACAGTATGTCGTTGTCCGGATCGGCGAAGAACAGTACGGGATCGATATCAAAAACATAGACAACATCGTCAGGATGCAGAGTATTACCAGAGTTCCGAAGGTACCCGCATATCTGAAGGGCGTGATCAATCTTCGTGGTGAGGTGATTCCGGTGATGAGCCTTAGGCTTAAGATGGATATGGAGGCGGATGATATCACGAAAGATACAAGAATCATTATATTAAAGATTAATCATGATGGAATCGGTCTGATGGTAGATTCGGTTAAGGAAGTTGTTTCGCTGAATGTTGCGGAGATTGAGAAGGTTTCCTTTGAAAACCGCGAAGAACGGAATGCATTTGTACAGGGGATCGGCAAGCAGGGTGAGGCGCTGATCTCGCTGCTGGATATTAATGCAGTTCTGCAGGAAGCGTAAGTTCTCATAGAAAGGGACAATTTTATGGTAAATTTCAACGAACAATACTATGACGTGCTTAAAGAGATTGGCAATATCGGCGCCGGTAATGCGACGACGGCGTTGTCGCAGATGCTGAATACCAGAGTGGATATGGCTGTGCCGAAGGTCAGGCTGATGGAATTTAAAGATGTCGGCGAGACGATGGGAGGCGAAGATCAGCTGGTTGCCGGTATTTATCTTGCCGTGGAGGGAGACGTTACCGGAAGCATTATGTTTATCCAAAGAAAGGAATCCGCCAGAGAGATGGTCTCTAAGCTGATGGGCATGGAGCTTTCCGGAGAGGATTTTAATGAGATAGAGCTTTCTGCATTAAAGGAGATCGGCAATATCATCACGGGGGCATACTTAAATTCCTTGTCAACATTGACCAATCTCTGTATATACCCTTCGGTGCCGGAGCTTTGTATCGACNNGTCAGTGCCGGCGATCGAGTTTGGCACGATCGGAGACAGGATTCTGATGATCCAGACTGACTTTGCGGATGATGCAGATATGTCAGGTTATTTTATCCTGATGCCTGATGAGGTATCTTATGACAGAATATTAGAGGCTTTGGGAGTCCGATGATCTAATAGTCATGCGCATATGCGTTAGCAGATCTTAGGAAAGGATAAGAGAAATTTAATTGGATTAAAGAAGGTAGTTTATCATGGCTGAGACGTTTAAAGTAGGAATTGCAGATTTAAATGTGTGCAGTGCACCGAACATGATTACAACGATCGGACTGGGATCCTGTGTGGGTATTGCAATCAGGGATCCGATAACAAAGATAGGCGGTTTGGTACATATTATGCTGCCTGACAGTACACAGATCGCAGGCTCCACGAATCTCGCAAAATTTGCGGATACGGGAATTGTAGAACTGGTACGGCTGATGGAAAGGAGAGGCTGCATCNNAAGCAAAGATCGCGGGAGGCGCGCAGATGTTCGCTTTCCGCAGTAAGACGGAGCTGGCGGGGGTTGGTATGCGTAATGTAGAAGCGTCAAAGAGCAAGCTGAAGGAGCTTGGAATCCCATTAAAGGCGGAAGATACAGGAAAGGATTATGGACGGACCGTCGTATTTTATCCGGAAAATGGCAATTATGAGATCCGGGCGGTCGGAAAAAGCGTCATTATCATTTAGAAACAAGGAGACCCCATGAATTATAATCAGATGGTTCAGCTCGAACGCAGGAAAAGAAAAACGAAATTTATTCCGCCGATTATGATGCTTACGGCAGGTCTGATTACTTCTGTTATTTGTTTTGTGGCGGGATATGAATTATTAAAAAGCATGTTAATTTTATTCTTTTCAATGCTTATTTTTGCCATTATGGGTACGATCATTAAAAGCATTGTGGATCACTTTCGGACCGAGATGGATTATTCAGATTTTTTTGATGAAGACGGTGAGATCGTAGAGAAATAAAAAGCGGTAAGGAGAAATCAAAAGCAGTATGGATGACGCAGGTAAAAAAAGATTGTGGGAGGATTATGCGAGATCGGAATCCCCACTGTTGCGTGAAAAGTTAATTATAGAATATGCGCCGCTGGTGAAGCTTGTCGCGGGCAGGCTCTGTATGTATCTCGGATATAATGTAGAGTTTGAGGATCTTACCAGTTATGGAATCTTCGGCTTGATTGATGCAATCGATAAGTTTGACCACCGTAAAGGGATCAAATTTGAAACTTACGCGTCTCTCCGTATCCGCGGCGCGATCTTGGATCAGATACGAAAGAATGACTGGATTCCCAGGACGGTCAGACAGCGTCAGAAACAGATCGATACCGCCATCAAGGATATCGAAGCCCAAACGGGACGTCCGGCGACAGACGAAGAGATTGCCGCAGCTATAGGCATCAGCGACGATGAGCTGTTGGAATGGCAGTCACCTATGAAGGTGACGAATATTGTTTCGCTGAATGAGTTTATGGATCAGGGAAGCGAGGTGCCCAATGACGCTTCGCAGCCGAACCATTTTGAGATGCCTGAGGAAAAGGTTGAGCAGGAGGAGTTAAAAGAAATGCTGATGGAAGCACTGGAGCTTCTGACGGAAAAGGAACGCAGCGTAATCTTGTTTTATTATTATGAGGAGCTGACGTTAAAAGAGATCAGCAATATTATGGAAGTGTCGGAATCAAGGATTTCGCAGCTGCATACCAGGGCGTTGCAGAAAATGAAGAAAAAACTGGGAAATTATATGGGTATCTTGTCGCAGATTTAGTTATTTTAAATATTAATATTTAGAGGTGTGGATGAACGGTTATTTTCAAGTGATTTTTAAAACAGTAGGCGTATATTTGAGATGCTATCCTCCGACGGAGGATGGTCGTCCTATTAACTTCAAAGAGGTTCTGGATTATCTGGAAGCGGAAAGGCTTCCCTATGATGTTAAGGTGTTGAGTGATGCCATTAACGGGCTTGTGGAGGAACAGGACATTTTATTGACTGTGGAAAAGATCCTGCCGATCAAGGAACGGTGCATGGTCAATATAACATTTGATAAGATGAAAGCAAACATCTGTCTCTATCCGCCTTCTACGGACGGCAAAATGTGTACGCTGGAGGATATAGAGTCTGCTCTTCGTCTTGCTAAGGTGGAATACGGTGTGGATGAGGAGGCGATCAAGAATTTTCTGGAAAATAAAGAGTATGGAACGCCTTGTACAGTTGCACAGGGAAAGCCGCCAAGAGAGGGATCAGACGCAAAGATAGAATATTTTTTCAAGACGGACAGAACGATGCGCCCGCAGGTTCGTGAAGACGGGACGGTGAATTATTTTGATCTGGATCTTGTAAGCCATTGTAAAAAAGGAGATCTTCTGGCGGTGCTTACGCCGGCGGATCTGGGAGAACCGGGGATCAATGTCTTAGGCGCTCCGATACGCCAAAAGGAAGTCATCCGGATGGTGCTCAAGCATGGCAACAATATTGAGAAAAATGAAGAAAAAACAGAACTGCGCTCCGCGGTGGACGGTCATGTGACACTTGTAGATGGCACGGTATTTGTTTCCAATGTTCTTGAGGTGGAGAATGTAGATAATTCAACGGGAAATATTGATTATGACGGCTCGGTCAAGATCAACGGCAATGTCTGCACTAACTTTTCGGTGCGGGCGCGTGGTAATATTGAAGTAAAGGGAACCGTAGAAGGCGCTTATATGGAATCCGGCAATAATATTGTCCTTGCCAGAGGCATCAATGGTATGGGAAAAGGGAAGCTTATTGCGGAAGGCAACGTGATCTCCAAGTTTTTGGAGAACTGTTCCGTGACTGCCGGAGGATATGTGGAAACGGAGACGATCGTGCAGTCTAATGTGAAGTCAAAGACAGAGATTCATGTATCCGGTAAAAATGCAAGCATTATCGGCGGGACGGTCATTGCGACCAATCTTATCACGACTAAGAATCTAGGGACGCCTATGGGAACGGTGACCAACGTCGTGGTTGGTGTCGATCCGGCGGTCAACGAGAGATGTGCGCAGCTGAAGAAAGAGCTGGAAGAGGCAAAGAAAAACCTGGATAAGATCCTGCCTGTGCTGGAGAGTACGAAAAAAAAGCTTCTTAACAGTAATGTGTCGCAGAAGGATCAGATGAAATATATGTCACAGCTGATAGAGACGGCAAGACATCTGCAGCAGGTCGTGGAGTCACGCGGGCAGGAATTGTCGGAATGTAAAAAGCTGCTTGCGCAGGCGATGGATGCCAAGGTTGAGGTTTCCGGTGAATTGTGTCCCGGAGTTACCGTCACAATATCAGATGTCTCAACTACGGTCAGAGATTCGATCAAATTCTGCTGTCTGAGAAAACGGGACGGTGCGGTGAAGGTGGAGAGCTTATAGTGTGAAAAGTGTTTCTAATGCTCATTCCAAAGGGAATTTCGCATAGAAACACTAAGTTTCA
>DLOQ01000038.1:0-3301 GCA_002479655.1 Lachnospiraceae bacterium UBA7480 | reverse complement strand
TTTTCAGACGATGAAACAGAATGAAGATATCAGACCTATGGTTGATTACGGCAATTTTCAGAATCAGGTGCAGCGCAATGTAGAATCTGCATCCTCGCAGGTCGTCAAGCGCGACGAGGCGGAATGGAATGAAGAAGACAGAGGACAGGGACGGGGCAGCTCCTATCAAGGGGACGGCGGCAGGAATAGAAAAAAGCATACTGAGGATAAAATAATAAAAAAGGGAAATGGTTCTTTTGATATCCGTATCTGATGCCTGTGTGGACAGATACGGAGCATGGATAAGGAGTAGAGATACAGATGGAATGGATGGAAATTGTTTTGCTTTTTGCGGGAGCTGCAATATTTTTTGCAAGCTTTTTTATTCCGGAAAAGAAAAATGGCCGCACTGACGGGTATACGCTGACAAAAGAGCAGATTCAGGATATCTTTGATGAAGAATATGAGGATGCCAGACAACGGATCTCCCGGATGACTGACGAGACGATCGAGTATTCCATGGAGAAGGCGGAACGCTCTCTGGAACGTGTATTGAATGAAAAAATGCTGACTTTTGGGGAATATTCGGATTCCGTCATGGAACAGATCAGTAATAATCATCAGGAAACGGTCTTTATGTACGATATGCTGAATAACAGCAAGCAGGATCTGACGAATCTGCTTCTGCAGACTGATAAAAACGCGCAGGATGCCTACCAGCTGTCGCAGGATGCTTTGACGGCGGGCGAAAGCGCNNAGCGCTAAGGAGATTGCGGAAGAAGCCAATAAGATTGCAAGGGCTGCAAGGGCGCGGGCGAAGAAAGCGCAGGAACAGGCGGTTGTTGCAGAGGAGAAAATGCTGATTGCCAGAAAGAATGCGCAGGGAGAAAGTACCGTTGTGGAACCGCAGACCGGTATCGAGAGGATTCGGATGGTGGGGGCAGAAGAAACGGCTCCTGTGAAGGCGAAAGCGACGGCGGAGAAACGGCGTATCAATAAGACACCGGTCAGAAAAAACGCCGCAAGGTCAGATGCAGACAATCTGGCAGAGGAAATGCTGCTGGATGGGAAGGATGTCAATCTGAAATTTACGCCGGATGAGGAAAGCAGCGTCAACAGCAACGAAAGGATCCTTGAGCTTCACAAGCGTGGAAAGTCCAATGTTGCCATAGCGAAGTCGCTGGGGCTTGGTGTGGGCGAGGTCAAGCTGGTGATTGATCTTTTTGAAACGAAGTAGATTGAAAAAATCAAAGATTTTATTTGAAGGAGAATATTCCAGATGCTGGAAAAGGAATTACCATATGGAATACTGGATTTGCTGAAAGCCAGAAATATTGAGGAATTAAAGAATGTGTTTTCCAAATGTGATCCAAATGCCGTAGCCTATACTGGTTATAATATTTTTTCCTTAATGCCCATGCCCAGAGAGTTTGCATTTTGGGCAAAGGAACAGGGCGCTGACATTAATTTCCAAAATCATTATGGCAGGACACCGATTTTTGAAATTGTCAGAAGGGATGGCGATGTGCCGCTTCTGATAGAATTAGGGGCAGACATAGAAGCTGCTGATAAGAATGGATTTACGCCGCTCCATGTCGCGGCGGCAAGTGGAAGTAAAAAAGCAGTGCGGACACTGCTTAAGGCTGGCGCCAAGATTGATGCCGAGACAAAGGATGTCGGTGGCTATGGTCATTTTACGCCTTTGGAAACAGTCCTTCGTGATTCGGGTTTGCGTAGCATAAAAAAGTATGACATCTGTAAGCTCCTGTTAGACCACGGAGCCATGATGACAGATCGCAGCCGCAGGTTTGTATCTGCTTTTTCAGAAGCCTTTCATCGGCACAATTTAGGAAAGAAAGTTTCCCAGTCCCTACAAAATCAGGCTGCGGCGTTAGAGAAGCTTTGTAAGCTGTTTGATGCCGAGATGCTTTTGGAGACTTCATTTCATGATGGAGTATCTCCTATCATTGTAACAAGTGGCGGTGGATTCAAAAATAATTTTTGGGAGCTCTATGATTTTCTCGTTCCGCCCAGTGGTCGGGCGCAAACGGCTCAGGGAGAGGTGATTCGCATTGCGGGCAGAGTTAGGGGTGAACTTCTGCGCAACGGAGGGATGAATTGGGATGAGGATTACCGGAAAATGCTTCGTACATTCGGGGAATACTTTCGCCTTACAAATCCTTCAGGAGAGCCGGTTGAATATATTGAAGAAATTATAGATGCCCTTAAGGATGGGGATGTGAATGATTTAATGATTTGGAGAATGTGTTATTTTGCGTTTTGTTGGGTTGAGGATAATCCGGAGGTGAGACCACTTCTGGAATGTGATTATACAAGATAAAGATATTCATCGTGCTATTCCCATAGATGAATAGTTTCACACGAATATCATCTTAGTGAGGTAAGATATGAGATTACGGCATTATTTAAGGGGACTTGGAATCGGCATGGCGGTGACTGCGCTGCTCCTGCATTTCAGCGTTCATGCGGCAGAGCCTTCAATGACAGATGAAGAAGTGAGAGCGCGGGCAAGGGAACTGGGAATGATTGAAAATGTGGTGCTGTCGCGAAACGATCCGACGATCAGCGGTGGAAACAGTATTTCCGGTGGAAGCATTGCAGGCGGCGAAGATGCTATGTCGGCGAGTGGAAATGTGGCAGCCGATGGGGAAGATACTGCATCGGATGATGGAAATATGGTGCCTGATGGCGGCGATGCCCTGTCGGGTGATGGAGATGCGGCAGCTAATGGCGAAGATAACGTATCGGGTGATGGAAATGCGGCAGATGGGCATGATTCTGACGTAGCTGCTACTGGGCAGGGTTCTGATGCGGTTTCCGGTCAGGACGGTCGCGCTGATACATCGGGGAATGGGAATGTATCCTCCGGAAATCCGTCGGAAGAAGATATACCGTCCGCAGCCGGGAATGATGATGAGATAATTGTTTGTCCGGGAACAGGNNGGGAATGATGATGAGACGGAGACGGAACCGCGGGAGGGTATGTCGGGGGCGGAAGCCGGACAGGAAAGCGTGACGATCACGGTTACCAATGGCGATTCTTCTGTTTCGGTAGCGGCTAAGCTGGCTGCATTGGGACTGGTTTCCTCGCAGGCGGAATATGATGCGTATCTCTGCTCCCATGGATATGACAGGACGATCCGTACCGGTGTCCATGTGATCCCTGTTGGTGCAACAGAGCAGCAGATCGCGGAGATCATTACGTCTAAACAATAGAAATGGTCGTTTTATGCGTTCTGATCAAAAAGTGAATCAATGAGAGTTAAGTTATGCGCCGGATGGTCGATACATAATGTAGTTA
>DLOQ01000176.1 GCA_002479655.1 Lachnospiraceae bacterium UBA7480 | reverse complement strand
TATTTATTTACATGATATCTATCATGAAAATGTATGCTCGGACAGGGTACGTCTAAGCCAGATCCTTTTGAATATCCTTGGAAATGCGGTCAAGTTCACCCCGGAGGGCGGCGCCATCAAGGTGGATCTGTATGAAGAGGATTCTCCGAAGGGGAATGAATACATCCGTTCCCATCTGCATGTCACCGATAACGGCATAGGGATGTCCAAAGAATTTCAGGAAAAGATATTTGACGCGTTTGCCAGAGAAGATAACGCCCGTGTGGATAAAACAGCCGGAGCCGGAATGGGGCTGACGATCACCAAGCATATTGTCGATGCAATGGGCGGCACTATTATCGTAGAAAGCGAGCAGGGAAAAGGAAGTCATTTTCATATTGCGATAGATCGNNGAAGAAACTACAACTGCCGAATCGGAATATCCTGGTGATTGATGATGATCAGACAGCAGGAGAGCTCGCTGTCTCCGCATTGGAATCCATCGGGCTTAAGGCGGAAGCGGCGGAAGATATGCAGCAGGCCTGCCGGATGATAGAGGAACGCCACGGCAAAAATGAGAATTATCACATGGTTCTCTTGGATTGGAATGTACAGGGAAAGGATTGGATCAGGGATGCGGAAGAATTGTCCGGTCGTTTTGGACAGGATCTGCCTATCATGATCGTCACTGACGGCGAATGGGATGAATTGGAGATAAAAATGGAAAAAACCAACATTTGTGGTTCTATTTCAAAGCCCCTGTTCCGTTCCAGCCTTTATTATGGTCTGCGTCAGTTTGTGGAAGCGGAAGCGCCGCAGCAGGAGCAGAAAGAAGCGGCAGAAAAAGAAGTGATTGAAAAAGAGGAAGCTGGAAAAGAAGCGGCAGACATTGACTTAAAAGGCAAACATATCCTCATAGCGGAAGATAATGAGTTGAACTGGGAGATCGCAAGCGCGATCCTTTCGGAATTTGGACTGGAAACGGATTGGGCGGAAAACGGACAGCTTTGCGTGGAACAGTTTGATCAGTCTGCTCCGGGATGGTATGACGCCATCTTAATGGATCTTCGGATGCCTGTGATGTCAGGCTTTGAAGCGGCGGAAGCGATACGAAAGCTGGAGAGGGAAGACGCACAGACCATTCCCATCATTGCGGTCAGCGCGGATGCCTTTGATGAAGATGTCCAGAAATGTCTTGACTCAGGGATGAATGCCCACACAGCGAAACCGTTAGACCCGCAGAAAGCGCTTTCGTTGATAGAAAAGTATCTTCATTAAGATCAGATTGCAGTAAGAACGGAAAGGTATTTTGCTATGAAAAAAAGATGTGCATTGATAAGTGTTCTGCTCTTGGTGGCTCTTTTGGCTGCCTGCGGAGGAAAAACACCGGGTACGGAATTGGAGGATGAGAGCGGCAGCACTGAAATGCTGGAATTAACCTTATGGACTTTTCCGATAGGAAACTGGGGGAACCCCACGGCAGTAGCCAGTATGCTGAACGATTTTCATAGGGCGTATCCGGGTATTCATGTGTCGGTGGAATACTTAACTTACGATACCGGTGATGAAAAGATCAATCAGGCGGCAGCAGACGGAACGCTTCCGGATCTGGTCATGGAAGGACCGGAACGTCTTGTGGCAAACTGGGGAGAAAAAGGCTGGATGGTCGATCTGTCCGATCTGTGGGAGTCCGATACGGCAGGTGAAATATATGATAATATAAGGGAAGCTTGTCATCATAGTAACGGAGAGTACTATGTGTTCCCCATCTGTATGTCGGCACACTGTATGGCGATCAATTATGATATGTTCAAAGCGGCAGGCGCCCTTCGCTACATTGATGAAGAGACGCATACATGGTCAACGGAGGATTTTATCAATGCGGTACAGGCACTGGACGCTTATGCGGAAGCGCAGGAACAGGATATCAGCGCGGGCATCATATACTGTAAAAATCAAAGCGGTGATCAGGGGACACGCGCTCTGGTGAACAATCTGTATGGCGGCACTTTTACGGATGCCGCACATACATATTATACCGTGGATAGTGAAGAAAACATAAAAGCGCTGCAGCTTCTTTATGATTTGGACGGCATCGTCTTTGAATCCTCTTTTACTACCACAGACGCGATCGATCTGTTCTGCAGAAAGGAAACGGCGATGTGTTTCTGCTGGAACGGCTCTCTGGAGGTACAGCAGACCATCAATCACCCGGAGCTGGATTTTGAAGTGTTTCCGATGGCTTTTCCGACCAATCAGGATACGCCGAAGCTGCAGGGCGGTATCTGGGGCTTGGGGATATTTGATACCGGCGATCAGGAACGGATCGAGGCAGCCAAGACTTTTATCCGCTATATGACGGAAAATGATGCCCCTTATACGCAGGCGGTAAGGGCATCTTCCTACTGGCCGGTGCGTGATATGGACAATCTATATGAAAATGACAGGCTTATGACGGAGTACAGCATCTTTATGCCGTATATGGGCGACTACTATCAGATTACGCCCGAATGGGCTGTGGCGCGTACCGCATGGTGGCAGATGCTTGCGAAGATCGGTAATGGGGCGGATATTCCGGAGGCGGTAAAAGACTTTCCTTCTCCGGAGTGATCAGAAAAAGATATAAAATAATAGTTGACAAATCAATTCTCTCCATATATACTAATGTTAGCAAAAAAGCTAACAAGCAAAAATGGGATAGGTATCGGTGATAGAAACAAAGAATATTAAGATGGAGAGAATATAAATGAGCGAAAATATAAAAAACAAAGTTATCGTAGATAAACTGGCAAAGAATATTCTGGTTAATACCGTGCCTGCGTTGGAGGTACTGCTGCAGGAGTATATTGTGAAATCTCGAAGAGATCTGTTATTAGAGGAGAAAGAGTTGGAAGAGGAGATCTATATCGCTTTTCCGGAGCGTGGAAAGGATCTGAAACTGGAGCCCGACAGTTATGATGTGGGGCATGATTTTTCATTTGCGTTTCGGTTTTCGGGAACATACGCGCAGCTTCAACCTTGTGAGTATAGGTATCGATATACGGGAAGAAAGGAAGCAAAGTTCAATGGCAGTCTGAGAGAGCAAATGAAGAAAATAGGAATTGTACATGAATCGGCGGAGGCCAATGATGATGATATCACGCTTGCCGGACCTTGCAGGCATAAATGTCTGGAATTTCGCTATGCGTCCATAAAAAGTATGCCGGGTAACGGGGCAGGCACTCTTGGGTACGACATGTCCAAGCCGGTCAAAGAGCTGGGAAGAGGATATTTTGAAGTGCCGCTCAGTGTTGGTTTCAAATTGAAGGAAGGGGACTTTATATTTAACAAGGTATATCTCACAGAGTCGAATGGCGATCATCTTACGGATGCATACAATAACGAGATATGCGTGATGCCATTGGAAAAGATGCTGGCTTGGCGTGACAATGACACAAGTCCTTATATATCGAGGATTGGGTTTGACTGAAAGGATCAGGACATCAGCAAAAAAGATAAGACGGGAGAGAAGGATGAGCGAAATCAAAAAAAATAAGGCGGTTGTAGACAGGCTGGCGGAGAATATTCAGACCAAGGCAGTGTACGCGCTGCAGAAAATGCTGCAGGAGTGCATCGTGCAATCCCGAAGAGACCTGTTATTTGAGGCGAAAGAGTATGAAGAGGAGATCTGTATCGTTCTTCCGGAGTTTGGAAAGGATCTGAAAGTGGAACCCGTCGATTATGATGTGAGGCGCGGCTTTTCATTTGCGTTCCGGCTTTCGGGGACATACGCCCAGCTCCAGCCTTGTGAGTATGTATATGAGTACATAGGTTCCCCGGATGCAAAGCGCAAGGGCAAGCTGAGAGAACAACTGGAGAACATAGGAATCGTACATGATTATGAAAAGTTTATTGCAGAAGAGCGCAGCGATGATTGGTATGAAATGTATGATGAATATTTTGACGCATATGTTCCAATGGAAATATATGTGCCGGTATATGTCGACGGTAACAGTATCGGGCTTGCCAGACCTTACCGGCATAAAGATCTGAAATTTTGTTATGCAAGATTAGGAAGCGAGTCTGTAGATGTGCACGAGGGAGATCAATGCCGGTCGGAAGAGCGTAAACCGGTCAAAGAGCTGGGAAGAGGACATTTTGAAATGCCGGTCAATGTTAGCTTCCGGTTGGAGAAAGGGGAGTTCAGGTTTGACAGGATGTATTTTACAGACCCGAATGGAGACCCGCTTACGGATATTTATAATAACGAGATATGCATGATGCCGTTGAAGGAAGTGTTTGTGATAAAGAAATCCGGGGATCCCGGTAAGTCCACGATCAGCTTTAAGAATCCGGAGAGGAAGATGGTCGATCCGTACGGAGGAGAGACTCTTGGATTGGCGATGGGAGTCGTGGAAGAGGATGAGTTAAAAGGAGATGCAGGAGATATCGATATGGAAGGCATGGACACCGACGTGGAGGACATGGATATCGATTCGGGAGACATCAATATCACCCATAGTCAGCTGGTGGAATCGCTGTTTAAAAACCTGGAAAAGGAGCGGTTCCATTTGGAGAGTCAGGAGATGGGTACGGCAGAGACCACCGAGAAAACACCGGAAGAACGGGCAAAGGATATCCTCTCCGATTTTGCGGTCTATCAATATGAAGTTAATCGCCGCGGAAAGAAGGATCCGCATTACCGTGATTGGAGCAGGGCGCATTATAATCTGTTGATCAGAGCGAATGAGACAGATCGCGCATTGGATTTTGTCGATGTCCTAAGGAAAAATATTCTCCCGCACATTGAAGATGATAAATGCGTAAAATACAAGGCGAAAGATCGTGCGGACAAAGAGAAACTGATACGTGATTTTGCGGACGCTAATCTAATCGTCATATATGACTGCACGGAAAGACCGGTATTGAGAACAGATGATATAGGGAACGGTAATGAAATGCAAGAGATTAAAGAGGCTATAAAACAATATGAGTCCTTCTGGGAATCGGTTGCTGCGGCTGCGGCAAAAGAAGGCGCGGCAAGGCTGATCGTTATTGCGGATGATGCCGCGTACCGCAGCATCATCAGATACAATCGGGCACTCTTAAAGGTGGTGAGAGAATCCCATTTGCGGCTGAGGGAGATGACTCCGGAGGATGTGTATGAATTATTTATGGAAACGCTGGAACGATCAACTTTTGGCAAGACGATGAATGAGGATTTTAAAACGAAAGTTGAAATGTATATCCGGGATATTTATCCCACATCCGATCTGCGGGGAAGAGAATTTATAAAAGAACATTTTGACGAAATATCCTTAAAGTATCTGTTAAAAGAAGGTGGAGACGACTCTCTTGCAGACTGTATTCCTTCCTATCAGATGCCCTCTGTGGATAAGATCTTAAATGAGTTAAGGCAGAAGGTCGGTTTGGAGGATGTGGTAAAAAAATTAGAGGTCATCTATGCCATGAAGGATGTGCTGGTCAAAGAGGGTGAACCTTATCATATGTCCTTTGAAGGAAATCCCGGAACGGGCAAGACCATGGTAGCCAGGATGATGGCGGAGATGCTTTATCATATGGGTGTGATCAAAAGACCGATACTGAAGGAAGCGGGAGCCGGTGATTTTAAATCCCCATGCAGGGGAGGGACTGACTTGCAGGTAAAAGGATTGATCCGGGAGGCGTATGGAGGCGTGCTGTTTATTGACGAGGCCTATACGCTGGCAGATGAAGAGTTTCAGGAGGGATTTTCGATCCTGCTGACGGAGATGGCGGATTGGACCAATCCGGAACGCCCTGTTGTGATTTTTGCCGGTTACGAAGAAAAGATGCATGATCTGCTGAAAGCAAATAAAGGACTGGAGAGCCGTATCAAAGATCGTGTGACGTTCAGGGATTATAACAGGGACGAGCTGAAGACCATATTGACAGGCAGGCTGGGAGAACTGGAATTTAAGGTGGAAGACAGTGAAGAGGCGGAGGATCTGCTGGAGGAACTTATCCGGAAGAAGATGAGCAGTGAATTTTTCGGGAATGCCAGGGACATGGAGAATCTTGCTTATGAACTTGCGGGAAAATGGGGCGAAACGAAGGCGGAAAAGAAAACGGAGGAAAAGATCATCCGGGTCGAACATTTAAAAACGCTTCTCCCGGAGACGAATACGGAAAGAATCAAAAGGATCCTTGAGGATCAGCCGGATCTGAAGGAGGAGCTTGTGCGGTTTAAGACCGGCGTGGCATATAAGAAGGCGCTGAAGAAGAACATGGATCATGCGGATATCCCCGCTGTCAACATGCATATGCTCTTTATGGGAAATCCGGGAACGGGCAAGACAACGGTGGCGGGAATGTTGGCGGATTATCTGTGCGAAATGCGCGTACTGCCTACCAATAAAGTTATCTCCGTAGAGGCGAAGGATCTGCTTACGCATGATAAGAAGATGACACCGGCGGAGCATACGGAGGAATACATCAGACGCGCGAAAGGGGGCATCCTGTTTATTGATGAGGCGTATTCGCTGATGAAGCGGAGCGGAGAGGAAGTCATACAGGTGCTGATCACCGCAATGGAAAAATATATGGAAAACACCATATTTATATTTGCCGGATATCCGAGAGAGATGAATGATTTTCTGGAGATGAATCCGGGACTGGAGTCCAGAATCGGATATACCTTCCGTTTCAGATCTTACGAGACGGATACGCTGGTGAAGATGTTTATCAACAAAATGAAAGACATCGGATTGGACTTTGAAGAGGAAGATGCCGCGAAAAAGAAATTGGAAGACATCATGCGCTTTTTCCGAGGAATGAGAGAATTTGGAAACGGAAGATTCGTGGAAAATCTGCTGAATATGGCCATGGGCAAACATGGAGCGAGGCTGGCGGAAAGGTATCCCGGGGATGAAAAGAATCCGCCGCTGCTGGACTGTCCCCCTGAACAGCTGAAGAAATATACGGCGGATGATCTGCCTTCGAAAGAGGAAATATTGAAGAGCTTCTATGGAATAGACAGTAAGGCGGATGAGTACGAGGAGAGGGAGAAGGAAACAACCATCATCCACGAACTGGGGCATGCCACAGTGAAAATGGCGGCAAATCCGGATCGTATTCGTGAAGGCATCCGGGTAGTGGAAAAAATCACCGTTAAGGCTGTTTATGGAGCTGAAGGATATGTGAGATATCATTTGCCCAGTCTGCGGACAGAGAAAGATTATAAGGTGCATCTGGCGTCGATGCTGGGAGGAAGAAATGCAGAGAAGATATATTTCCAAGACCATACGGCAGACTGCAGACAGGATTACAAGATTGCCAAGAGACTTGCGAAGCAGATGATCAAGGAGTTTGCCATGGGAGAGCTGGGAATCACCTCCCCAAAGGATCTGTTAAGGGAGGCGGATATCATGGCGACAGATCTTATTAACAAGAACAAAGAGTTTATTGACATCATGAAGCGCGTGCTGATGAAATACGAAGAAATGGAAGGAGAGGATATCGAAGGGGCGTACCGCGCGTACATAGATTTTGAAAAGGAGGAGCTGTATGATTACTTAAAGGACATCCATTATTCGCTCGATGACACGGACGACAGGGAGAAACAATCATAAAATAAAAAGAAGGGAGAGTAAATCAAATGGCATATGCGAATTTTGGTGATTTTATCAGTAAAAAGAGAATAGAGAAAGGGATCACATTACGGGGCATGGCAGATATGCTGGGGATATCAGCGCCATTTTTGACAGATGTTGAAAAAGACCGGCGCAATCCTATGGATATGGAGAAACTTAATCTGCTTGCGGATATATTGGATTTATCCAAAGAAGAAAATGATCTGATGTTCGATCTTGCCGGTAAGAAAAGGAACGTGGTTGCGCCTGATCTGCCCGAGTACATCATGGAAAGAGATTATGTGAGTGCGGCGCTGAGAACAGCCAGAGATCTGGGTGCAGGTGAAGAGGAGTGGAATCGTTTTGTAGAGGAGCTGAAGAAGCGGAAAGAATAAAAACAACACGGAGTCAGTTGTTTGTAGAGGAAGAAGAGTCGTCCTGCTGCTTCGTTAAAGCTTCCATACCAAGACGTATCAGTTCCAAGGTAGCGGAAGACCTGCTGGGGTAGCGGTTTTCAAAACGAAAATCATCAATCTTTTTTAAAAGTTCTTCGTCAACAATGATAGTATAACGTGGTTTTTCTGTAGGCATCACTGCACCTCCTGGTTCATATCTTACACAAGTTCATACAATATGTCAATATGAACTTTTTGGAATAATAGGTTGACGAGTTCAGAACCTATGAACTATAATAGACTGTAGTTCAGAACGTATGAACCAAAATGGGAGCATTAATGTTTAGGTTGCCAAGGGCGGCAAGGATTTGCAGGTTATGGAAAGGCAGGGATATTAATATGGCAAGTAAATTAAAAAGGATCACATTTGTATCGACACCGGAATTGGAGCTGCTATTGGATGGGATGAAGAAAGAAAGGTTCTACAACTGTTCTCAGTCTGAAATGTTAAGGACATTGGTAGAAGAAGGATGGAAATCGGTTCAAAAAGATAAGCAGGATATGCAGTAAAAATTAAATATGGCACCAAGAAAAAAATACATTTAATCTAGGAGGAAAATTTCAAATGAAGAAAAAAATATGTAAGATGTTGTTAGCTGTGCTTGTGGCAGGGATCTTGGTAACAGGATGCGGGGATTCATCGACAGGATCATCGTCGAGATCATCATCCAGACAATCGTCGAGTTCGTCATCCAGACAGTCGTCGAGTTCATCGTCCGGTTCGTCGTCCAGACAATCATCAAGTTCATCGTCTGGCGNNAGGAAGTGCGCGCAGATGCGGACAGGGCATATAATCAGTTATTTGAGGATGCTGGAAAAGGAAGACTGCTTACCGCATCCGGTACAATCAATGGAGATTGCAGTAGTGTCATAGATTGGCTTGCGGAGGATTACTTAAACTACATCAATGAGAATTACCCGGATTTGCCATATAATCCATTTTCAGCATGGACATCAATAACGACAGACAGCCAAAAAACATTATGGAATCAGATCGTTGATACATATGACTACCGCGTATCTACTGCTGTTAATGGCGATCAGGTGGATGTTACAGTCAGAATCAGTAATTGGGATTACTGTAGTGCTTTAGCTGATTTGACAATACAGTACTATAAAGAGGTTCCCAAACCCTCAGAAAAATCAGGCGCTGATTACGCGGCAGAGTTTATTGGCACCTGGCTGGGAGAAAAAGCTTTAGAAGTAACCACAGGCGAAGAGGCGCACCCGTATGCGGATTTTTTTGGCGGAGCAATCAGCGATGTGGCAGCGGAAGAAAATTATGCTAACGGACTGCAGAATGGAGAGGTCGCGGAAACGCTTATTTCAGTACTGCCGGATTACATTAAACAATATGAGAACTGTGAATCTGTAATTACTTTTCAGGCTCAGCAGAACGAGTCGGGGGAATGGGTGATTCCGGATGTTGTAAGGGAGATTAGTGGAGATTCTGAAAATTCCTACAATAGTAAAGTTATTTTTCTGATGATCTGCGGTGGTTGAAACGGTCTTAAGACTTAAAAATCATGCGGCGATAAACTTTCATAAAAGAAATTGCGAAAAATAGAAAATAATAGTTGATAGTTTTTGATCTTCTGGGTATAATAGTGTTAGCTTAAAAGCTAACAGGTATATTCTAAGAGAAAAATAAAGATTTGCTATATGCCTTAATTGGCAGAATCTTTATAAAATACATAAAATAAATGGAGGTATCTATTATGAAGAACGTATCAAGAATTTTTGCTGTGATGCTCGCTTCGGTGACTATCATCAGCAGCACCCTCACTTCTCAGGCGGCGCCTGCGTTTGTTCCCCTCGCGGCAAGTACCGCACCGGGCACTGTAAATGCTGCATTCGGTTCCGTTGAGGATATTAACAATGCTTGCAGTACCCATGCAACCTGTGAAACAGATCCTGACGCATCTTATATCGACGTCAACAGTACGGTAAATCCGTATGATGTTGTTTATAACTACGGTGAGGCGTATGAATCTTACAGGCGCGTATGTAACTGGAGTCTGGTCTTTGACGCGGAATATTACGCGCAGCAGTTCCCGTTCCTGGCAATGCAGTATCATTATGATGCTAACCTGCTGTTGCTTCATTTCTCTACCGTAGGTGTACATGAAGGTCGTCAGGGCAGTGCGGATTTCAACCTGGGCGCGTATTATTTGAACTGTGATGAGAGTCTCCGCGCGGCATTTGGTATGAACTTCGCGGCATATTATATCTATTATATGCAGCATTATGACACACAGCAGTATGTGAACACCGTAACGGCAAATAATGGTACCCCTCTTGCAAAGCAGTATATCAGCGTTATGACCTGGTATCAGGCAAATGAACTGGCTGGCGTAAACCAGTACCGCATCAACGCAGGCATCGCACCTGTAGCTTTCAACAGTGAACTTTCCGCATATGCAAATTACCGCGGTTATCTGAATGCACACGACGGCTGGAAGGGACATGACTGGATTCGTATTAACGGCAGTTCAACATCCAGCGGTCTTTATTTACAGTTCGTAAGAACATTTGCACCGACATGTACACAGATTGCTGAAAATACATGTACATCTACAAGATGGGATATATCTGCAGCTAACCGTGATATACATTATACGGCTTATTATAACTCTGAAGGGCATCGTGCTATCATGATGCGTGATGTAGCTAACTATACCGGTATCTCCAATCAGGTTTATAATGCCAATACTGCAACACATTCCCAGTTTGATATCTTTGCTGTTGTAAGGTAATACCATAAAAAGGCTGTCACAAAACTTTGTGGCAGTCTTTTTTTTCTTAAAACAATATTTCAGAAAGGAGTTATACTTTTCCTATGAACAGTCAGACTTATGAACGGATAGCAAATACATTAAATATTGACTTTGCCGATCATATTGTTATTAAAAATTCTGAAAGAATAAAACGACATACCGGAATATTTCTTCCACCGTCCCGCTTCCGGTCCAAAACACCATCCCGGTTTCGCACATGGTCACAAAGGATTGCTCCGGCACAGCCGGGCGGTATTTTATTACACGGTTCATTTATTATGCTGTCAATGGATGATTGTAAAACAATTACCTAATTATGCTGTAAGACTGATATCGACGATTTAACAAACGATGTAGTTCTGAATGCAGGATCTACACATAATCTCCCGCAATGCATATCATGGTATAGAGAAAGCAAAAGGAGACTTTATATGAGTTGCAGTCATTGTGCGGGTCAGACAGATCACGGACCGGATCCGTATGTTATGAATATCGAACAGACGGCGATAAAAAACCAAAATTTCCGTACTGCTGTTTGGACGGGATGCCATCTACAGATGACGGTCATGTGTATTCCGCCCTGTGGCGAGATTGGTCTTGAGATCCATCCGGATACGGATCAATTGATCAGGGTAGAGCAGGGAACGGCGGTAGTAAAATTTGGAAAATGTGAAAAAAAACCGGATTCTCAGCAAAATATATGTAAGGGAGATGTGGTTTTTGTACCTGCCGGAACATGGCATAATGTTGTCAATACAGGAAGAAATCCTTTAAAGGTATCTTCCGTATATGCGCCTCCCAATCATCGCAGGGGAACGGTGCATCCTACGAAGGCAGATGCCGATAAGGAAGAATAGATACTGACGAACGGATAATGAAAAGGGCGGATCTGTGCCGCCCTTTTGTTGAAACAGAGATTGACAAAAGAAACACTATGTTATATAATTATCATTATATAACAATAATTATAAAAAAGAGGGAATCATAAAATGCCACCAAAACCCAAAATTACCAAAGATATGATTCTGGATGCTGCGATGGAGGTTGCCCGTGAAGAGGGGGCGGAAAATATCAATGCAAGGACGGTATCAAAGAAGCTCAATTGTTCTACACAGCCTGTCATGTATCATTTTGCAACCATTGAGGAACTGAAAAAAGCCGTATATGTAAAGGCTGACTGCTATCATACGGAATATCTGATGAATATGGAAGGGCATCAGAAGGAAAATATGCTTGGAATCGGGCTGAACTATATCCGTTTTGCGATCGAGGAACCAAATTTGTTCCGTTTTCTTTTCCAATCAGGGATCGCCGTTGAAAATAGTCTGTTTGAAATGATAGATTCTGAGGAACTAAAACCGATCCTGTCTGTCATGCAGGAAGCTATGGAGATGAGCATAGAACAGACAAAAGAGGTTTTTTTGGTACTTGCCCTGTTTTCCCATGGTTATGCGAGCATCATTGCCAATAACTCATTAGAGTATGACGAAGCTCTCGTTGCCGCACATTTAGAACGGGCATACACGGGTGCGGTATTAGCGGTGCGGGAGGAAATAAAATAAAAAAGTTATACTAAATTAAAAGCGGGGTCATAAATGAAACGCTTTTTTGATCGCGCTGACAGCCAGTCCGTACTCATCGAGAAAGGCATCGTGGTTGGNNCATCGATAAAGGAGGCGTGGTTTGATTGAATAAAATCCCAGTCTTCTTCCCGGGCGGCGTTCTCTAAGGCAAGCGCCTCTGCCGCCAGCTCGGAAAATCCCACGCTTAAGGATGCGCTTTTGATACCATGGACACAGACACGGTAATCGTACGCATTTTTCTGCTCCAGATATTCATTCAGCTGATCCGTTCCCGGATTCTCCACATAGGTCTGAAGGAAATCAATATACACCTCATAATCGTCAGAGCAGATCTCAAGCCCTTTTGACACATCCACTTTGGGATAGAGTCTGAGCAATTCCGTCAGGGCTGCAGGACGTTGCGTTTCTCCGGCGGTATCTGCGTTGACGGTTTCCGTCCGGCATTTTTCCTTGGGCAGATATTTCAGCAGCATACTTTCCAGTTTGTCGCCGCTTACCGGTTTGGAGAGATAATCGGCAAATCCCGCCTCCAAGAACTGTTCCCGGACACCGGTGACGGCATTCGCGGTCAACATAATGACCGGAGTATCCTTATTCAGGGAATTTTCCAGNNCCGTCCATCACCGGCATCATATGATCCATGAAGATCAGATCGTAGGGGATCTCCTGAACCATTCCAAGGCAGCGTTTGCCGCTGATGGCGGTGTCTACCGTGACCTTGGTGGATTTCAGCAGATTGACAATGACTTTCAGGTTGAGCGGCACGTCATCCACCACCAGGATCCTTGCGTCCGGCGCTTCAAAGCACTGGTTATATGTTCTGCCCGTATCTGACACAGACAGATATTTTTGCTGAAAATCACCTACCGGCTCAGGATCGACCACCTGCTGCGGAACCGTGAGGGTAACGGATGTGCCTACGCCGTATACACTCTGCAGATCGAGAGTACCGTGCATCAGATCGGTCAGACGCTTGGCAAGGGACAATCCCAGACCGGTGCCCTCGATATTCCGGTTTTTCTCCATATCAAAGCGGGTGAACTGAGTAAAGAGTTTTTCCATATCCTCTTTCCGGATGCCGATCCCTGTATCCTTGACGGTAATTACCAGCATCATCTGTCCGTCCTGTTCGCTTTGCTCAAAAGAGAGTGTGATGCTTCCTTTTTCCGTATATTTGGCCGCATTGGAGAGCAGGTTGGTGACTACCTGACGCAGTCGGCTCTCGTCTCCCTTCAGCCTGGAGGGGAGCTGCGGATCGCAGGAGACCGTAAGCTCCAGTCCCTTTTTCTCGGCCTTCTCTGCGACCATGATATAGCAGTCGTGGATAAAGGAGGACAGATCATAAATATTCTCCGAGATCTCAAGCTTTCCGGATTCGATCTTGGAAATATCAAGCACGTCGTTGACAAGATACAGCAGCGAGCTTCCGGCGGAATGGATGCTTTGCGCATATTCCTTGATCTGTTCGCTGCGCGCCTCCCGCAGGATCATTTCATTCATGCCCAAAATGGCATTGATGGGCGTGCGTATCTCGTGAGACATATTCGCCAGAAAGATGCTTTTGGCTTCGCTGGCAGCCTCGGCTTTGTGCTGTGCTTCTTTAATGTCTGTGGCGAAATGGATCAGCTTTTGCTTCTGCCCGTTCGTCATCCTTATGATGGTCTGCGCGACTTTCCCAAGAGTGAGCAGGATACATACAGCGATCAGTGCCTGTGGAAAGACAAACAGGCGGTCTTCCACGACTGATAACCCCATAAACTGTCTAATCGACGCAATTAAAACGCCGCCCAGACTGATCACTGTCACGATACGGCTCATTTTTTCATTGCTGTATACTGCGGTCATACAGATCGGGATACAGTAAATTGCCAGCGTAATGAAGAAAATGATGGGGATCATGCTGACAACGATATTCATCAGCAGCATGGCAAAAACGGGGATAACATTCTGGCGCATATCCGTTTCCGGAAGACGCTTTCTGAGCGCGCCTGCCGCCAACAGGATCAGTACATTCAGTACGGAAGGAAGAACCATATGCATGAGGACATAGTTCTTTACGGAGGTGTTGACCAATATCGCTTCCCACTCCCAAAAGGCAAAAAATGTACATGCCAGCAGGAAGTTGATGATTGCAAAGGCGCAGTCGAGCTGAAAGAAGACACGGTTCCATTTTGGAAAATCCGGCATGATCGCATACATGATCTCAGGTGATGGACCGCCTTGGGGCATCATTCCGCCCTGTGGCATCGGTCTGCTTTGCGGCATTGATCCACTCTGAGGTATCGGCATCTCCGGTTTTGGCAATTTGTTTTTTCTATTCATGATCGTTTCTCCTTTTTAAAAGGGGTAGAATGTATCAAGAGGTGTTTCAGGCTGTATCTCAAGCTGATTCATTATCTTTTTTATGCTATTTTAACTATATCAGATTTTTCCTTTTTTGCAAACCCCGGATAATGTTTTGCACAAGGCATTTTATGCCTGCTGACAGCGTCTCTGTACAAAATTGCCTGTATAAAATCCTGATTTTGCCGCTGACAGGTGGTTGCAAGCTGCAAAATATGTTATAATTTATCTGCTATTAGATATATGCGAAACTCTCAATAACGTAAATCTTATTGTGCAGCATTGACAAGTTCATAAGCAGACCTTTGAAAAACGCCGGCACTTAGATGCCGTCCTTTGGCATCTTATGTACCGCTGCGTTTTTCACGAAGCGAAAGCGTGTCT
>DLOQ01000007.1:43012-49430 GCA_002479655.1 Lachnospiraceae bacterium UBA7480 | reverse complement strand
TAAAATCCCATGGAAATATCTCATCCGCCCCGCGTTCGCGCAGAACATAAAATTCCCAGTCGATCCCCTGCCGTTCAACAGCCTCCATCCACCGGTCATGATGATACTGCTCCGTCCACGCGTCATATATGCATCCATGTTGGTACGCATCTAAGATCACTTTCCCCACCCTGCGGTCGCCCCGCGCAAGGATGCCCTCCATGACGCTTGTCCCCGCTTCATGCCAATGATAAGAGATGCTCTTTTTATTCAGCGTTTCCATGATGCTGCTTTTGGTAAGCATCGCCTTCCTTACAAATTCCTCCATCCCATTCATCGGCGCCCACTGAAATGCCGTAAACGGCTTCGGGATAAAGAACGACGTGCTTGCCGTAATCTGTATCCTGCCCTGCCTTTTTTCCTTCGGGACCGTTTCATAATAAAGCGCGGCAATATCGTTGCAAAGCTCCGCGATCGCCGTAATATCCTCGTCTTCCTCCTGCGGAAGCCCCAGCATAAAATACAGCTTCACCTTACTCCAGCCGCCCTCAAACGCCATCTTCGCGCCATGCAGGATATCCTCTTTTGTCAATCCCTTGTTGATGATGTCTCGCATCCGCTGGCTTCCCGCCTCCGGCGCAAATGTCAGGCTGCTCTTGCGCACATCCTGTACCTTATTCATCACGTCCAAGGAAAAGGCGTCAATCCTGAGCGACGGCAGGGAGACATTGATCTTCCTTGCGCTGCACTCAGCGATCAGATACTCCAAAAGCTCCTGCAGTCCGGTATAATCACTGGTGCTTAAAGAACTTAGGGAGATCTCTTCATAGCCGGTATTCTTCATCAGCTCTCCGGCATATCTTTTCAATGTTTCCACACTTCGTTCGCGGATCGGTTTATAGATCTGTCCTGCCTGACAGAAACGGCACCCACGGATACAGCCGCGCTGCACCTCCAGCACGATGCGGTCCTGTGTCGCCCGGATAAACGGCACAATAGGCTTTTGCGGATAATATGCCGCGTCCAGATCAGTTACCGTCTCCTTCCGTATGGTCTTCGGAAGGTCTTCATATGCCGGTGTCATGCCTTGAACCGTTCCGTCCTGCGCATAAGCAACATGATACAGATTGGGCGCATAGATTCCGCCAAGCCTTCCTGCACGATGCATAAATTCTTCCCTGGAAACGCCTTCCTCCCTGCATGCAAGATACAGGTCGAATAATTCCCGGTATCTGGTCTCTCCCTCTCCGACATAGATCAGATCAAAAAAATCCGCAATAGGCTCCGGATTGTAGATGCATGGTCCTCCGCCGATAACAATAGGATCCTCCCATGTCCTTTCCTTTGCTGATAAGGGAATACCGGAAAGCTCAAGCACCTGCAGCACATTGGTATAACACATTTCATACTGCAGCGTAAATCCCAGAAAATCAAACTGCCTGACCGGCTCCTGACTTTCCAGGGCAAAAAGGGGAATCTGCTCACAACGCAGGATTTGATCCAGATCTACCCATGGAGAAAAGACACGCTCACACCAGACATCTTCCATTTCATTGAACATACCGTACAGGATCTGCATGCCAAGATGTGACATGCCGATCTCATACACATCGGGGAAGCACATAGCAAAACGCAGTTTTACCCGCGCTTTCTTCTTCATCACGCTATTCAGTTCCCCGCCGATATATCGGGCAGGCTTTTCAATTTTCATTAATATGTCGTGGCCAAGCGCCAGTGTTCTTGTATCCATCTTATTTCCATTCGGCCGATCCGGTCTTTAATATTGCTTTTGGTTTCATCGTATCAATTTACGTTTTATTTTCATGCGTCTGCATCATCTTCTGGCAAGCTCTCTGGTGATTTCCTCCCACGAAACGCCTTTTTCCGCCATCAGCACCATCATATGATACAGGAAATCAGAGATCTCATATTTGATTTCTTCTTTATCCGGATTCTTGGCGGCAATCACGATTTCCGTCGCTTCCTCGCCAAGCTTTTTCAAGATCTTATCGATCCCTTTATCAAAAAGATAATTGGTATACGAGCCCTCCTTCGGATGCGCCTTACGGTCGAGGATAACACCATAAACATCCTCAAATACTTTTAACGGATCCGTATCAATACACTCCCTTGCGATGATCTCACGGAAGAAACAGCTGTGACTTCCTGTATGGCAGGCAGGCCCTATCTGGGACACCTTAGCCAAGATCGTATCCTTGTCGCAGTCCGCCGTCAGGGACTTTACAAACTGATAATGGCCGCTGGTCTCGCCTTTTACCCACTGTGCCTTACGGCTTCTGCTGTAATAGGTCATCCGTCCGGTCTTCACCGTAGCTTCCAGCGCCTCCTGATTCATATATGCCACCATCAGCACTTCCTTGGTGCGATATTCCTGAACAACGACCGGCACAAGTCCGTCAGAGTTTTTCGTCAATTCCTCCCATGATATCTTTGCGTCAAATCCATTGACCACAACCCCGCGCTCTGAGCAGAATGCTTTCATGGCGTTGATATCTTTTGCATTGTGATTGACCACGTCGCCGTAGATGCCGCCGATCTTATCTTTTCCCAGCATATTTGCGATCATGTCCGGCATGGCGTCCGCCATCGGGACAGTCAGCGGCAGTTCCGTTTCCGCCATACATTCCTTTAATGCGCCGATGCCTGTAGGTTCGACCAGCACCAGCTCCGATACATACTCCTTCAGGATCTGTTTGGTACGCGCGATCTGTTCCGCGCAGTCGATACAGGCAAAGATCTTCTCCCTGCCAAACCGCTTGGATACTTCTTCCGTCAGATCGATATTGCTGTCCTTGGCATAATTTAACCCTGTCTTCTGACATCCGGCATATAAAAGTTTTTTGACATCCTCAAATCTTCTGACATTGCCTGCCGCCATCACGGGAATCTCTACAGCGTCGATGATCCGCTTGATCGCGGCGATCGCCTGCTCATGCTCCTCATCACTCTTTGACATATCAAATATAATGATCTCATCGGCATTGTTATTGGAAAAGTCAGCGGCAAGCTCCTCAGGATGCCCTGCAATGACCGTCTTATCCTGCAATCCCCTGACTGCCTGTCCGAGATATAAATATATGGATGCCGTAAATTTTTTCTGGTTCATATCGAGCCCATTCCTTTCATGATCTGCTTTTTTATATTTATTTATCGCAGTTTTTCCGCGACTCACATTTGAATAAAAAACATCCTGTTTTCAGCTTCTTTTATATTCATGTTTATCCGATTTTTTCAGTTCCTTTTTATTCTCATACATCCTCTGATCCGCGCTCTCCACTGCGGAAGAAATATCGCTTCCTCCGTCGAAGGTTTCATATCCAAGCGCAATCACCAGCGGAAATTCAAGGGTATGGGTCTGATTAAATGCCCTGATACTATTATTAAACTCCTCTGCATAACTATCGGCGTCAACAATGCTGTCTGTCAGGCAGACAAATTCATCCCCGCNNGCCGGTGCGGTAACATTTGCCCACTTCGCCAAATACATCCGCAATGATCTCCGCCCCTGCCCTGATCAGTTCGTCTCCGCTCTGGTGTCCAAAGGTATCATTCACATATTTTAAATTGTTGATATCAAATACAAAGATGGTAAGCGACCTCTTTTTCAATGATTCCAGTCTTTCGTCATAGGCGGTACGATTGCCAAGCCCCGTCAGTCCATCCTCATAGGCAAGATGGGCAATGATATCCGCGCGCATTCCCTTTCTTACCATATCGACCAGATAGACCAGGCTCTTGATGCAGAGCGCAACGACATAGACAAAAAGCGCGATCCTTGTAAAATGAGAAGAATCATTGAAGCCGCCCAGATAATATCTGATAATATCCGTGACCCATGCGGCAGCAAACAATATCATGCATATTGCCAACGGGATATCGCTTTTTGTCCGGTCAGGATTTTTATAGCATCTGAGAAAATTGGCAAATACGATCAAGAGCGATCCTATCCCGACCGTTACATGCGTCAGCCACAGCGTAGTATGAAAATCATACAAGCCACAAAAATGCGAAACGCAGCAGACCGTAAAATCAAGCACCATGAGAAATGCATAAAACGGTGTCAGATATTTGTTTTTCTTATCCAGATCCACCTTAAAATAAAGTACAAGCGGAAAAGCGATCAGCATCAGCGTCATACAGGTCAGATTATTAAAAACAGCTGCGTTTTTGGATGTGAATATCTGCAGCACATTTAATTCACACAGAGACCACAACGAGGTAAAGAATGCAAATGTACCAAGATAAAGCAGTTCTTTCGGCAGTCCCTTGACCATTGCGGAAAAAACGATATACAGCAGGATCAGAACAGCGCCTGAAGCCATCATCAGGATACACAGAGTCATTTCAAGCAGCCGGTCTGATATGGCACGGCGCATCGTGCCGATCGCCTGCCCGATATAGATCTCGTCAATATACGCGCTGTGATGATCATCATAGCTTGGCATGAAGCTGATCTGTATCATCTTGGAAGCGTCTTCTCCGTCAAGCGGAACGCACGCCCAGTTTGCTCCCGATGTCTTCCCATAGATCACCGAATAACCGTCTGAAATATTCTCCGATCTGATCTTGCCATCTACAGATACGGTATAATAACCGTTTTTGTATTGAAACCACAGACAGTCTCCCATCTGAAGACGTTCCGGCAGGACGGCATAATATGAATTTTGAAAATACTCAGACTCAGGATACCTCAGATCCGCTTTCTGAGTCATCGCCATATCAGTATACCATTGATCGGAAAAGCTGACCGGCTCTGATTTTTTTTCAGCTGCAATAAATGTGATCAAAAAAATAAGCAGAGTCAAAGCAGCAGCAAACATATAAAAACCAAAACAGATCGTTGCGCTGTCTTTTTTTATATTCGCTTTTGACTTCATCGACACACTCCCTCTGTTTTAATCTGTTTTAATCTGCTTTTATCTGTTTTAATCCGCTTTGATCTGTTTTCAGTCGTATCTGATTATAATTTCCCTTTCGTGCTAAGGACATCCTTTACACGCGGATCCATAGCAGTTGCCATATCCAGCGCTTTTGCAAATGCCTTAAAACATGCCTCAATGATATGGTGGGAATTGGTTCCTGAAATCTTTTTTATATGTATATTCATTCCGGCAGAATAGGCTACCGCATAAAAGAACTCCTGTAATAATTCTGTTTCAAAATAACCGCATCGTTCTGAGGGTATCTCGCAATCAAGCTGCAGATACGGTCTACCGCAAAAATCAATGGAGCAGAGAACCAGCGCATCATCCATCGGCAGGATAAAATAGCCGTATCTTGCCATGNNCGCCATGCCCTTTTTATCTCCGGCAGCTTTCGCGATCGCGTTTCCAAGGACGATCCCGGTATCCTCTACCGTATGATGCCCGTCAACAGACAGATCGCCATTGACCGTAACATCCAGATCGAAAAAACCATGTCTGGCAAAGCCCTCCAGCATATGATCAAAGAATCCGATCCCCGTCTTGATATTGGACTTTCCGCTGCCATCCAGATTAATGGACATCTTGATCTCTGTTTCCTTCGTCTTGCGTTCTATTTTAGCCGTTCTCATCTCTATCCTCCCAACTGCTTTATTTCCTCTTTATGTAAAACTTCACTCCAACTTCTAAATAAAATATATTATACAATGCGCTCAATAAAAAAGCAAGGTAACGCAGCTTACCCTTCCGGGAATCGCACCTGTATGGAATTGGCATGCGCTGTCAGCCCCTCCTGCTTTGCAAAAAAGATAATGTCTTTATGTGCCTTCTCCAATGCCTCATAAGAGTATGCGATAATACTGCTTTTCTTCATAAAGTCATCCACATTCAGCGGGGAAAAGAATCTTGCCGTTCCATTGGTCGGCAGGATATGGTTGGGCCCCGCAAAATAATCCCCCAGCGGTTCCGAGGAATACTGCCCCAAAAAGATCGCGCCCGCGTTCCTGATCTTCGTCATGACCTCATATGGATCTTTTGTAAGAATCTCCAGATGCTCGGAAGCGATCTCATTCGCCGCCTCGATCGCATCTTCCATCGTATCTGCGACAAAGATCATTCCAAACTGATCTAAGGATTTACGGATAATTTCGGAGCGTTCCAGTTCTTTTGCCATCCGTTCCGCTTCCGCCGACACTTTTTCGGCAAGCTCCGAGGAGGTTGTGATCATGATTGCGGACGCCATCTCGTCATGCTCCGCCTGGGATAACCGATCTGCCGCCGCATATAAAGGATCCGCCGTCTCGTCAGCGAGCACAAGAATCTCGCTGGGTCCCGCGACCGAATCAATGCTTACCTGTCCGTAAACCGCCTTTTTCGCAAGAGCGACAAAGATATTGCCCGGTCCGCAGATCTTATCTGCTTTAGGAATGCTTTCTGTTCCATATGCCAATGCCGCAATCGCCTGCGCGCCGCCTGCCTTATAGACCTCATCAACA
>DLOQ01000007.1:32907-42984 GCA_002479655.1 Lachnospiraceae bacterium UBA7480 | reverse complement strand
GAGCATGACGATCCGCTTTACGCCTGCCACCTTTGCCGGGATGATATTCATCAGTACCGAAGACGGATATGCCGCTTTGCCGCCGGGCACATAGACGCCGACAACTTCCAGCGGCGTAAATTTCTGTCCTAACATAGAGCCGTCCTCTTTGGTATCAATCCAGCTGATCCGTTTCTGCTTTTCATGAAAAACGCGGATATTTTCTGACGCCCTTTCCAGAACGCCGATAAATTCTGACGGAACCTGCGCCATCGCCTCAGCGATCTCTGTCTCCGTCACCCTGACATTTTCTTTGGGGACTGCCACATGGTCAAATTTCTCCGTATATTCAAATAACGCTTCATCTTTACGTTTTTTTACATCTTCCAAAATTCCCTGAACCGTCTTTTCATATTCTTCAAAATGATTCGTGTTGCGTTTTTCCAGCATCTCCTTTAACGCAGCTTTATTTTCCTGATTTAATCTCTCAATTCGCATAAGTACAATTCCTTTCTGTAGTTGATTTTTCATATTCGGTCATCCTAATCCTCCATGTCANNGACACGCGATGAGAAATCCGCGCAGGCGGTTTCTCATCTGACCAGCTCCTTCAGCTCTCCGATGATCTTCCGTATGCGTTCATTCTCCATCCGCATGCTAACCTGATTGACAATCATTCTCGCAGACAGCGGGCAGATCTCTTCCAAAACCTCCAGACCGTTTTCCCGAAGCGTGGATCCTGTCTCTACAATATCCACGATCACATCCGCAAGACCGACGATCGGTCCCAGTTCGACAGAACCGTTTAATTTGATGATATCAACGGTCTGGAACCTCTGGTTATGAAAATAATCTTTGGCGATCCGCGGATATTTGCTGGCAACGCGGATCATCTCATGATGCTCCAGCAGTTCCCTCGCGGATGCCGGACCGCAGACGCACATCCGGCATTTGCCAAAGCCAAGGTCAAGCACTTCAAAAGCGCGCCTGCCCTCCTCCATGATCGTATCTTTTCCGACCACGCCGATATCAGCCGCACCGTATTCCACATAAGTCGGCACATCCGGTCCCTTGGATAAAAAGAATTTTAATTTTAATTCTTCATTGACGAAGATAAGCTTTCTTGTATCTTTATCGTGCATCTCCTCACAATTGATCCCAATCTGCTCTAATAATCCCAGCGTCTTATCCGCAAGCCTCCCTTTCGTCAGCGCGAACGTGAGGTATCGTTCCTGATTCATATTGCCTGTCCCTATGTCCTTTCCATCATTCTGTGAGCATCATTCTTATCATTTATGAAGCAGCATCTCTACCGATGCAGCATGATGCTTTGCCGCATACCCCTTATAATCTTCCTCGGTTTTCCCTTCCGCATATGGAATCGCTGCCGCGGCAATGCCCTTATTCCGATGTTCCATGATCCGCTTCATCGCTTCTTCCCGGTGGGCGTCATCATAGACGACCCATACTGTCTCCTCCTGAATCTTCGGCGTAAGCTTCTGCGCATTCAGTGCGCTCATAATATCGTCCAGCAGGAACACGCAGCCGATCGCCGGCGCCTCCTTGCCAAATCTCATCAAAAGATCGTCATAGCGTCCGCCCTTTACGACCGCGTCCCCGACTCCATAAGTATATGCTTTAAAAATAATGCCGGTATAATAATGGAATTTTGAAAGCATACCAAGATCAAAGGAAATATATTTTTCCATACCATAGCGAGCCTTCATCAGCCCATAGACCTGTTCCAGACGCTCCAATGCAAGCAGCGAACGTTCATTTTTTATATTCGCTTTTAAAGCGGCAAGTTCCTCTATGGAACTGATCTCAGATGCTTCCAGAAGCAGTCTGACTGTCTCCTTTGTCACATGGTTTCTTGTCAAAAGCTCCTCCGCGCCAAAATAATTCTTCGCTGAAATGCTGCTTCTCAGCTCATCCAGCGTCTCGTCAGAAAGCGCAGCTTCTTCGCAAAGTCCCTTAAAATAATTCATCTCGCCGATGCTGACCTGAAAATCCTCAAATCCGCAGGCTTTCAACCCGTCAACGACCATACAGAGCATCTCCGCATCCGCATCTACGCTGGGTTCCCCGATCAGCTCCGCTCCAAGCTGCGTCGTTTCCTTTAATTTGCCCTGTAATTCTGAACCATTGGTAAATACATTGCCCTCATAGCACAGGCGGATCGGCGCCGCATCGTCCATAAAATATTTTGCCGCGCACCTTGCGATCGAAGGCGTAAAATCCGGACGAAGCACCAGCGTATTGCCTTCCTTATCAAAGAATTTATACAATTCCCTTGAAGGCGTTGTTCCGACCTCTCTGCTGAAAATATCAAAAAATTCAAACGCCGGAGTCTGAATGTCCTCATATCCGTATAAGGAAAGCTTCTGATGCAGATCCTCCTTCACCCTTCGCTTTCTTGCAAGCTCCATCCCGTAAATATCCCTGACGCCCTCCGGCGTATGTATCATCCTGTTTGTCATATCGATCCTCATGCCTTTCCATAGCCATTAAACTTATTCCCACAACAGTATAGCATACCTGTCCCTAAATGAAAATCCTAAAAGTAAATACCCTAAGCCTTCCTCACCAGAAATATCCCGGCATCGGACATTCAATGATCTTTCCGGATATCTCATTTGCCATCGCGGTTTTAGGAAGCTGTGGAAAAACAAGTCTTCCGGCATGAAGCATCTGCGCTTTCCTGAGGCTTCCATCGGGACTTTGGTACGGATGTCCGCCGTATTTTTGATCGCCTGCCAGCGGATGCCCTATGGATGCCAGATGCGCCCTGATCTGATGCGTCTTACCGGTGATCAGCTCTATCTCCAGCAAAGTATAACCTGTTTTATACTCCAGCGCACGGTAATTCGTCTCGATCTTTGCCGCCTCTTTCCGGCGCTGCTTAGGGATCTCCGTCATATCGCGATAGATCGTTACCCGGTTGGATCGGCGGTCTTTATATAAGAATCCGGAGATATAAGACATGGCGGTCTCTTTTGTTCCTGCCGTCTGAAGCTTCCCCTCCACGACCGCATAATAATATTTTTTCAGTTTGTGATCTTTGATCATTTCCGCCATCAGACGGCTTCCCGCATAAGTCTTTGCCCCGATCACGATACCGCTAGTATTGCGGTCAAGACGGTTGCATACCGACGGGCGGTAATGCGACAGCTCCACCGGCTGACCGGCTGTAAGAAGATATCCCGTGATCCATTCGTTTAGGGAGATGCTTTCCGGCTGATCCTGCTGGCTTAAAATGCCTGCCGGTTTTTCCAGAAAGATCAGATCATCCGTTTCCAACAACACCCTGACACCCTTTAATTCCCGGTAGGCTTTCTCATAGATCTTTAACGCGCCGTCCCGTTCCAATGTTCCGCCGTATGAAGTTCCTCTCATTTTTTCAAATGTCTCGTCCGAAAAAAACACCCTGATACGATCCTGTGTCCGCAGAAGCTCTCTGCCTTCCGCCTTTTTCCCATTCAAGACAATATTTTTGCCGCGCAGCATTTTATATAAAAATCCTGTGCCGGCGGCGCGAAAATATTTTTTTAAGAATTTATCAAGACGCTGTCCTGCGTCCTTTTCCTGTATAATGATCTCTTTCATAACGCTTATATCATAACGACAGATTGAGCATCAGCCGAAGGATCGCCTGATCTTCATCTACATTCTTTGCTTTCTGTCCATTTAACTCCTTGATCCTGCTTATGTACGTCTCCTGTTCCGAAAAGATCTTTACAGACACATTCTTGTGTCCATTCTGCTTTAACATGATCTGAATATGCTCTTCCGCTTTTTTATAATCAAACTTCTCCCATTCGGCAATGCCGATCAATGTTTTATTCCGGCAGCACATGGAAAGGATCGGATAATCATTCTCCTGCGCAGTCATATAAAGATCATATACCACAAGCAGACGATCTTCCGAGGTGTCCTGAACATGCTCACCACCGCTGCTTTCATCAGAAGAATTATCAGCGGCAATGACCTTCTGTACGCCGTCATATAATGCCTGCGGGCAGCTATGCTTCTTCGCTTTGGCAAACATGATACAGGTAATCAGCTCTTTGGATGCCGGCAAAAGCCCCAATACCGCAACGATCGTCAGCAGATTATTCTTCGTCCCCGCAATGATGAGCCCGATCAGCAGCACCCCAAAAGAAGACGCAAAAAGGAGCAGCGTTATAATCAGTTCCCGCTGCATCTGTTTTTCCAAATATCCCGGATCCCCTTTTTCTATCTTGTTCACTGAAACGTCTTACCCCTCTTATCAATAAAATAATCTGAGTACTGCGTCCGGCATCCACTTAGCGAGCCAGNNCCGCCATAGATCGACATCCTTTTACCATGTGCGGCATCGATCATTGCTTTTCTGACGACGGCGCGTGGATCTGCCATAAAAAATTTCTTATAGCGCTTCATCCCCTGATACTGTTCTGCCCTGGTGAAAAACGGCGTATCAATGCAGCCGGGACATACGGTCATGACCCTGATGCCCAGCTTTTTCAATTCTTTTCCAAGCGCCCTTGACAGGCTGAGCACATAACTTTTCGTTGCGGCATAGACCGCGAAATCCGACTGCGGCGTAAAAGCGGCTGCCGATGCTACATTAATCATCATGGAATCACGATGCATGTAAGGAATACAGAGCTTCGTCAGCACAGTCAGCGCCTCACAGTTTAACCGGACCATTCCCCTTAGATCCCTCGATTTCATCTGCTTAAAACTGCCGATCATACCATAACCCGCACAGTTGATCAGAAGCTCGATCTCCGGATCCTGCCTGATCAACAGCTGCTCAATATAAAACATATCTTCCTTCGCTGTCAGATCCGCCGCAACTACCCTGCATGGGATCCCCGTATGACGGGTGATCTTTTCCCCGACATTCTTAAGTTGATGCTTATTGCGCGCCACAAGCCACAATTCATCAATATGCTTCCGGTAACATGCCGTATATAGTGCAAACCATTTGCCGATTCCCGATGATGCCCCCGTAATCAATGCGATCCGCATAAGATACCTCCATAATTTTAAGGAACTTTTAGTTTCATGATTTCATCTTCCGTCAGCTTCCGATATTCTCCAGGCTTAAGCGTCTCATCCAGCACAAGCTCTTTCATGGAGATCCGTTTCAGATACGTCACGCGGTTATCCAGCGCCTCAAACATACGCTTGATCTGGTGGTATCTGCCTTCGTGAAGCGTCACATACACATGGCGCGGATCAGAAGTCAATTCCAAGACTGCCGGCATCGTCATATCTTCATCGCCAATATCGATCCCTTCCTGAAACCTTATCACCGCGTCTTCCGCCACGTCCCGTTCCAGTTCCACATAATACCGTTTATCAACATGCTTTGCCGGCGATAACAGCTGATGCGCCAGTACGCCGTCATCAGTCAGCAGCAGAAGTCCCTGTGTATCTTTATCCAGCCTTCCTACCGGAAACAGATCACCGGCATACGCCTCATTGATATAGGACAGCACGGAACGTTCCCCTTTTTCATAAGTTGAAGAAACACAGCCTGCCGGTTTATACAGCATAATATAATGGTTCTTTTCATAAATCATGCGCCTGCCATCTACGATCACTTCCGCCGTTTCCTCATCCAGCTTGTATTCCGGGTTTCTGACAGTCTGTCCATCGACCGTAACTTGACCGGCACGGATCATTTTCTTGACATCCTGTCTTGTGCCGTATTTATTTATTGCCAGAAAACGATCCAAACGCATCATAAATTGATTTCCTCATCTCATATATTTTATCCAAGACTATGATGAAATATCAGTATTTTTGACTTGGGAGATTATTATGTCCGGTCGTTCATTATCAAAGCCTTTTACAGTTTCCAGATCATACAGGAATATATTGCTGCTCCTGTTTTGTTTTCTGCTGCTTGCAATACTGCTCTGCTTTCCGGAGACTGCGCTGCCGCTGATCCGTGAAAGTATACTTATTTGGTATCAAAGCCTTCTGCCTACATTATTTCCGGCAATGATCCTGTCCAATATTATCCTTTATATATTTTTAAATCAGAACAAATACCGCTTCCGCATCCCTCTGCTGTCTTCTGTTTATCATCTGGATTCTTATGGCTGCCTTGTCCTGCTTCTGGGATTTTTATGCGGTTTTCCGATCGGCGCATATCTTTGCGCCAAGCTGGTAAAGGAGCATCAGCTCAGTCAGGAGCAGGGGCAATATCTTCTCGGCTTCTGCAACAATCTAAGCCCCGTCTTTTTAGTCAGCATCTATTGTCAGTTATTCCCGGCGCTTCCCAAAATACCGGTGCTGCTTTTATTTTACGGCTGTCCGCTGCTCTATGGCTTTCTTCTGTCCCAATGTCTTTTCCGCAGGCATTCTCAAAAAGAAGGCCCCGTTACCGCGCCGCTTCCTGAGACGATCTCCCATATCCGGAAAGCCGGAAGCATCACGGAGATGATAGATTACGGCATTACCGACGCGCTTTCCTCCATCGTCAGGCTGGCGGGTTACATCATCTTTTTCCGTTTATTTCTTCTGCCCCTGCGGCTTATCGAGCTTAATCAGACATACAGCCTGATTCTGGGCAATCTGATAGAGATCACATCAGGCGTCCAGAACTGTAGCCGCAGTGCCGGTCTATGGGATATCCGCGGCATCCTTCTCCACACCCTGCCGTTTATGACATTTGGCGGCATCTGCTGTATCGGGCAGACAATCTGCATGATCAAGGATTCCGGTCTGTCCATATTGACCTATGTGCGGGATAAGATATTACAGGGCGCGTTATTATTTGTCATTTTACTATTTTTGATAAGATAAAGTACAAGAAACCGGTTTCGCAAAAACCGGTTTCCGTTATTTTTTATTCTTCTGTGACACCGCCCAAGAGGTCTAGCTTATTGGCTGCAGGTGTTCGTTCAGGTGCAGGCGGGTTTAATTCGTCAAGATTGGACTGCACCTCGCCGGCTACTTTATTTAAGGAATCCATCAGCTTTGACGTATTCTTGGAAGTTTCATTAAGACACTGATATATGATCTGGTGCAGGTTGGCAAGCATATCCGTAAGATACTTCTGCGCCTGCTCTTTATACTCATTGGCTTCTACCTGTGCCTGATCAACGATCTGCTGTCCCTGCGCATATGCTGTTTCTACGATATCATTCGCATATTTATTGGCTCTGGATACGATCTCATTGTCACTGACCAGCTGATTCGTCTTTTCCTGCGTCTTCTGTAGCAGATCCTGCGCGCGCATCGTTGCATCACGTTCTATTTCTTCCTTATTGCTGATGATCTTACGATAACGCTCTACTTCTTCCGGAACAGCTTTTCTTAATTTTCTAAGGAGATCCTCTATTTCCTCACGATTCACGATCACCTTGCTTGGTGAAAGCCTTGATGGTTTGCAGTTATCAATGTATATTTCTATCTCCTCAATAACTGTTTCTATCTCGCTTGTAGTCTTATTTCCGCTTAATCTTGCCATCCTTATGACAACTCCTTTCCTTCGGTCAACTCTTTATCCGGCTCGCCATGATTGCACGTCATAACTTGTCTTTCATAACTGCGATCCATTGATCTCACGATATCTGTTGTATATCTTCTCCATCACAAACGCCGGAACGCATTGCGATACATCCCCGCCAAAGCTGGCGATCTCCTTTACTGAGGAAGAGCTAAGGTATGCATATTCCAAACTGGTCGTTAAAAATACCGTATCAAGCTCCCCTTCCGACAACTTGCGGTTCGTCTGGGCGATCTGCAGTTCATATTCAAAATCCGTAATAGCCCGCAGTCCCCTGATCGCAATGTGTACGTCGATCTCCTTAGCATAATCGATCAGAAGCCCGCTGAAGGACGTGATCTTTATATTGCCGATATCCTTCGTGGCTTCCTGTAACATTTTAACACGTTCCTCTGCGGAAAACAATGGACTTTTAGCCTTATTATTCAAAACGCTGACCACAAGCTCATCAAACATTGTCGACGCGCGATGGATCACATCAAGATGCCCGAATGTCACCGGATCAAAGCTGCCGGGATAGATCGCCTTTTTCATTGAATCTCCTTTTTTCTAAGCAATACATGTTTATTAGACTTATAGATCTTCTCCTTGATCATCTCAAATCCAAGCTCCTCGCAGAAGGAAAAATCTTCGTCTTTCGTTTCCTCTATGATCAGCAGGGTATCTTCCGTTACCGCCCTGCTTCCTGATGCCGCCGTAAGAAGCATCCGGTGAAATCCTTTCTGATAAGGAGGATCAGCGAAGATCACATCCGCCGGTTCGTGGATGCTGTACTGCAGCGCCGTCACGGCATCCTGTTTTAATACCATGGCATCCTCCGTCAGATTTGTATGCTTCAGGTTCGCTTCAATACAATCAATGGCGCGCCTGTCATTCTCCACAAAATACGCCTTCTTCGCGCCTCTGCTGAGCGCCTCGATCCCGATCCCGCCGCTGCCGGAAAAGAGATCCACAAATACGCCTCCCGGCACATCGTTCTGTATCATATTGAATAACGTTTCCTTGATCCTGTCTGTTGTCGGGCGCGTATCACTGCCTTCCGGCGTCTTTAATTGTAATCTTCTCGCTGTTCCCGCAATGACCCGCATAACTGACCTCTTTTATATTCATTATCCATATCAACTCATTGGAAAATATTTCCAAAAGGACTAATCACTATCTCAGCTTACCTTATCCACTTTAAAATGTCAATGAAAATCAATATATCGGCATTTCGGTATACATAATTTATTTAGGCTTCGTTCCTTTCGTATCCCTGTTTGCCGTCCGCATCCTGCTCAGATTCAGCGGCTTATCTTTATATTCAATGATAACTTCTTCCGTTCCCTGCACGATATAAGCGGCTTCCAGTTCTTCCTTGTCCGTGATCTTCATCCCACGGACGCCCACCGCAGCTTTCTTTTTCTCCGGAACTTCTTCCGCGTCGATCTTTAAGAAATATCCCGCTTTCGACTGCATCACAAGCTCTTTTTTCTCATTCATCGGCGAGATCAGGAGCACTTCATCCCCATCAAGCAGCTTTGATGCCGCGACAACACGCTTTGCCACATCAAATTCTCCGCCATCCACTACTTTAAGCATTGCCTTCTTTGTGACAAATAATAACCGGTACAGATTCAATTCCGACTGGGAAGCCACATAAATGATATCTTCCTTCTGGGAATCGAAGCTGCTGACATTATCGATCGGCACTCCCTTATCACGGAACTTTCCAAAGGGAAAATCCGCCGCCTTAATGGAATACAGCATACCCGTATTGGTAAACGCGCAGATCTTTCCGGTATTCTTACAGAACACAACGGTGGGAAATTCCGCGTCGATCGTCTCCTTATTTCTCTCATAAGCAGGCACATCAATGGTCTTGCCGTAACCAAAGCGGTCCATCAGAAAGACAACATCCATTTCCTCCATCTTCTTTTCTTCAAATACCGCCTCGCTGGCATTTTCAATGACTGTCCTTCTCGGTCTGCCATATTCCTTACGGATATCATCCAATTCCTGAATAATGACCTGCGCCATGGAATCCCGACGCTCCAGGATATCCTCATAGCGGTAGATATTCGCCATAGTTTCCTCGTGCTCGTTGATCAGGGCTTCTATCTCCAGACCGATCAATTTGTACAGGCGCATCTCCAGAATGGNNTCCCGGCGGTCTAAGATATCCTCATAACGATAGATATTGGTAGTCGTCTGTTCATATTCCTTCTTTAAGGCATTGATCTCCAGACCGATCAGCCGATAAAGCCGTAATTCCAGGATCGCATCCGCCTGACGTTCCGTAAACCTCAGCATCTGCGCCATAATCTGTGACGCGCTGCTCTGGAATTTAATACCGTCGGTATTCCCTTCCACAAGACAGCTTTTCGCCATGGCTTTATCCTTGGAGCCGCGCAGGATCTCAATGATCAGATCGATCACGTCACATGCCCGAAGCAGCCCCTCCTGAATCTCTTTCTTTTCCCGCTCTTTTTTCAGAAGCGTTGTATATTTGCGCTGCGCGACCTCAAACTGAAAATCCACATTATGACGGATGATATCACGGATGCCCATGGTCTCCGGTCTTCCATCCACGATCGCCAGCATATTGA
>DLOQ01000007.1:32348-32878 GCA_002479655.1 Lachnospiraceae bacterium UBA7480 | reverse complement strand
CTTTAATTCAATGACGATACGGATCCCCTCTTTAGAGGACTGGTTGGAAATATCGATCACATCCGTGGTCTTTTTACTCTCCACAAGCGCAGCCACGTCCTGAAGAAATTTTGAAATGTTCTGACCGATCATTGTAAACGGGATCTCCGTAACTACAAGGGAGACCTTTCCCGCCTTGCCTTTCTCTATTTCCACCCTGCCGCGCAGTTTGATCTTTCCCGCGCCGGTACTGTAGATCTCCGCCAGCTCGTCCTTATTGATCACAATGCCGCCCGTCGGGAAGTCCGGACCCTTGACATATTTCATCAGTTCTTCTGTGGAAATCTCCGGATTACGGATATATGCCTTGGTCGCGTCGATCACTTCCACCAGATTGTGCGGCGGAATATTCGTCGCCATACCGACAGCAATGCCTTCCGTTCCATTGACAAGAAGATTCGGGAACTTAGCCGGAAGCACCGTGGGCTCCTGTTCTGTCTCATCAAAGTTAGGCATAAAATCGACTACGTCTTTATCCAGATCAGCCAAAA
>DLOQ01000007.1:15387-32341 GCA_002479655.1 Lachnospiraceae bacterium UBA7480 | reverse complement strand
CATAGCCGCCGCGCCGTCGCCCTCGATATTGCCAAAGTTACCGTGACCGTCTACCAGCGGCAGTCCCTTCTTAAAATCCTGCGTCATCACGACCAGCGCGTCATAGATGGAGCTGTCTCCGTGCGGATGATATTTACCCATCGTATCGCCGACGATACGCGCGCTTTTACGGTAAGGTCTGTCATAGCGGATCCCAAGCTCGTGCATATCGTATAATGTTCTTCTCTGCACCGGCTTTAAACCGTCCCTGACGTCCGGCAGGGCTCTTGCCACGATGACGCTCATGGCATAGTCTATATAGGATTTCTGCATTACCTCAGAATACTCGGTCTTTAAGATTCGGCTGTCCATATCGGTTACTCCTTATGATGCTTATTTTGTCCTATTTATAATCCGGTTTAGTCTAATTTACTCTGGTTTACTAAGTTTTACTCCGGCTTACATAACTTTTTGTTTGCATATCCATGTTCCGAACATCTATGTTTTAACATAGATGTTCTAACATCCATGTTATGAAATCATTTTTGGAACATGGATATGCAAACTTCGAGTTATGTAAACCTCATCACCAAATTTATTAAATAACTTTTTAAATTTTATTCTTGTATACAAAGCTTTTTGATTTTGTATTATTAACTTTCTTAGATGTCCAGCTGTGCTTCCCTTGCATTGGAATAGATAAATGCTTTCCGAGGCGGTACGTCGTTACCCATCAGAAGCTCCGTCGTATCGCTGGCAATCATCGGATCGTCGATACTGACTAATTTCAACATCCTCCGTTCCGGATCAAGTGTCGTCTCCCAGAGCTGCTCCGCATCCATCTCGCCAAGTCCCTTATACCGCTGCAGGGTAAAGGATCCCTTGTGGGTTTTACGGTATCTCGCCAGCGCAGCGTCGTCATAAAGATATTCCTCTTTGCCTTTTGACGGGATCGCCTTATACAGCGGCGGCATGGCAATATAAACATGTCCTTCCTGAATCAGCTCCGGCATAAAACGATAGAATAAAGTCAGCAGCAAGGTACAGATATGCGCCCCATCTACGTCGGCATCCGCCATGATGATGATCTTGTCATAACGCAGCTTACTGATATCAAAGTCATTGCCGTAACCCTCGGAAAAGCCGCATCCGAAAGCGTTGATCATCGTCTTGATCTCGGCATTGGCAAGCACTTTATCAATACTTGCTTTCTCTACATTTAAAATCTTTCCACGGATCGGAAGGATCGCCTGATATTCACGGTTTCTTGCTGTCTTGGCGCTGCCTCCTGCCGAATCTCCCTCTACGATAAAGATCTCGCATTTCGAGGCATCCTTAGAACCGCAGTTGGCAAGCTTTCCATTGGAATCAAAGGAAAACTTCTGTTTGCTCAGCATATTGGTCTTTGCTTTTTCCTCGCTCTTGCGGATCTTTGCTGCCTTCTCCGCGCAGCTGATGACATTTTTTAAAGTCTCCAGATTACGGTCAAAATAATGTACCAGCTCGTCACCCGTTATCTTGCTGATCGCTTTTGCGGCGTCCTGATTGTCCAATTTGGTTTTGGTCTGACCTTCAAATCTCGGATCGGGATGTTTGATGCTGATGACAGCCGTCATGCCGTTACGAACGTCCGCGCCCGTATAATTGGCGTCCTTTTCCTTCAGACTGCCAAGCTGCCTTGCATAGTTATTAATGACCGTCGTGAATATGGTCTTAAAGCCCGTGATATGCGTTCCGCCTTCCGCATTATAGATATTGTTACAAAAACCGAGGACATTTTCATGAAATTCATTCACATACTGAAATGCGATCTGCGCCTGCACGCCTTCCGTCTCACCCTCAAAATAGATCACGTCATGCACCGCTTCTTTGCCCTTATTCAGTTCCTTTACGAAGCCCCTGATACCGTCCGGCTCGTGATATTCAATGGATTCTTTTTCTTCCCCACGTTTATCTTCAAAGAGGAGCGTCAGCCCCGGATTCAGATATGCCGTCTCATGCAGTCGGCTTTTGATGTCCTCCGCCCGGAACCATGTCCTGTCAAAGATCGTATCATCCGGCATGAAATTGATGCTTGTCCCCGTCTCCCTCGTCTTCCCGACCATAGGCAAAAGACCATCTACAAGCTCAGTCACGGGATGTCCGCCATTCTGATACTCATCCGTATAGACCCCGCCGTTGCGTTTCACCGTGATTTTAAAATGACTGGAAAGTGCGTTGACTACAGAACTGCCGACGCCGTGAAGACCTCCGCTTGTCTTATAAGAAGTATCATCAAATTTACCGCCCGCATGAAGCGTCGTCAGGATCAGACGCTCCGCGCTCATGCCTTTTTCGTGCATCTCTACGGGAATACCACGACCATTATCCGTAATGGTCGCCGAGCCGTCCTTTTCCAGCACAACATGAATCTTATCGCAGAAGCCCGCCAAATGNNATCTACGGAATTATCCACGATCTCATAGACCAGATGGTTCAGACCCTTTACCGACGTACTGCCGATATACATCCCTGGAAGCTTTCTGACTGCTTCCAGACCGTCCAGCACGGTGATATTTTCTGCTCCATATGTACTGCCATTTGTATTATCTGCCATGATCCGCTTTACTCCATTTCCTTTTCACTGCTATAAAGTTCAATATCATAGTAATGATGCCAATTGTTTTGTTAATGCAGGATTTAATATAAAACCCTGTATTAACCGCATTTTTCGCACATCATGTATGCCTTAAAAATACGCAATCATTATATAGTATATCACCAGTTGCGGAATTTAGCAAATAATTTAAAAATTTTGTTTGATTTAGCTTAAAAAATCGTTTTCATATCTTTAGATTTTTCGCACTTATGATACTCAATAATTCCATTTTTGATATCTGATAATTCATACCATCCTTCCGGTACACATAACTCATATAATATTTCCATCTCCATTTCAGGGTATAATGCACATTGAATCAACTCACTTGCAGATACAAACACTAAATTCCCGGATGGTGCATAAATTGCTCTATGAAAATTTCCGGTACCTGTACCCATTTTGATCTGATATTCTTTCTCTATATCATCTGTCAACCAGATATTCATTTTCCCGGAATTACAAAAATCAGCAAGTTTCTGTGTTTCTCTCATCCTGACATCTTCCCAATTTTCATCCGGAAAGTCATATATAAGTTCAGATTTTCCATCCACATCAATAAAAATATCCAACAAATAAAGGAATTCTTCTGTCAATTGTGTAATTACCGTCTTATCAAGCAGCACTAATACATCTTCTTGACCATCAAATCTAAAACTCATTCAATTTCCTCCCTGCTTTATCTCACAAATGCTATTCTATCTAATTCCATGATGTCTATTTCGTTTTCTTCCAAATACTCTTCAAATCTGTCGGATCCATACTTTTTTAAATATTCCAACTCTTCCTGAGAAATAAAAAAACACATAACTATTTTTATGTCATCACACACATCAAAAAATTCTTCCGGAAATGGGTACGCTTCTGCAATATAAAACCCTGCCTTTTCATGTTTGGCGCAAAAATCCTCATCAAAAGCAGCAATTCCCTCAATATACGAACCTTTATAAAAATGTACTTTATTTTCAATCAGATACATTAACACATTTGCAAATATACAGGATGCCCTGTCAAAATCATTATCCACATTCAGAACGATTTCACACTTATTATGTATATATCCGCTAAAGGCAGACACCCCAAACGACATATATGTTTTACATCCTTCAAACACATTTTCATACTCCAGAACTTGTATGGAGACTCCTTCCTCATTTTTATATAGCTCGCTATCAGTATAATTTCCAAGAAATTTTTCATAATGACTTAATATCATTTCACCAATATTTTTTTCCATTAAAATCTCTCCTTACTTATCTACAGTTTTTAATATCTTCCAATACCTCCTCAGCAAACCCTTTAATACCCTCCTCCGTTATCCTTTCAGTTTCGTCTTCTAACACTTTAATCACTTCATTGACACATAAATTATTTAGAGCCAACTGTGCTAATGCCGTAATTGTCGCTACTTTAATATCTTCATCCTCTAATTCCAACAATTTAACTAATGGCTTAAACAATCTAATATCCGGAAAATTTGATATAATTTGAATACACCAATATTTTACATTTTCAGATTCATTGTTTAAAGCTTTTAAAGCATGAGGCATTACTGTTTCTTTGTCATATTTCATGATAACATCTTCGACCATCTGGTATATACCGAAACCATCTTTCCCTCCAAATGAATTCAAAAACAGAGAAATACATTCTTCATCAGGATGATTGAGAAAAAAATTTCTTACTTCTTCATATGTCTCAATTTCCTCCTTTTTTAGTTCTTCATCTTTTGGCATTGGTTGATGTTCCTCCAAAAAAGAAAGCGCTTCTATCTTTGTAATCATTTTTCAAATCCCCCAACTGCATTGTTTTCCTTAATTAGTTCATTTAGCTGCCGGTCCTGATTGTGTCTGCTGATTAAGCCTTTCAATGCATTACATCAACACATATTCTCATCATTTCATTTATTTCTTCCGCAAACTGTAAAATTTTACTTTTTTCACTATCTTTATACATTGAGGCGCTTGCTTCTGTTGTTGAATAAAAATCTAGAAAATAACCACATAAAATTTTAGGAATACTATCTTTATCCTTAAAGTCCTCAATCAATTTCTGTAAATTATCTTTAAGTTTACAAACCTTGTTTGCATCTAATCCCCTCAAGAAACGCAAGTCTAACTCTATATCTTTCAAATTATTACAAAATTCCTTCACAGTATTCAATTGCTTTCTCCTTTAACGTCGTATTTAATTTGTATACCCTATTAAATGATCTGTTTGTTCACACCAATTCTGCACATCTGTTAAATTTTTTAGGTTCTTTTGCTGTACGACATCATTTGATTGATTTTCAACTTCCCTTTTAATACACTCACTTGTCACATTCTTATCCTGAATTACGTTATCCTCATTTAAATAATTCAAAATAAATTCAATATTATACAAACAGAAACTTACTTCACCACCTGTATCATCAAGTAACATTTCCAAAAAATCTTCCATATTGCTAGCAAATATATTTCCAAATGCAAACTCTGCTTCTGCATATTCTTTTGTTGTGTTATTTACACTTGCCGGTTTTATTTTTTCATGTTTTTCCCAAATATCTTCATTCAATTCCTTGTTATCTAATATAGAATTCCAACAAGTATCTAATATTTCTCTATATTCCGCCCATCTATTCCATTGTTTATCTTTTGCTAACTGTTGATATGCTTTAAATTGACGTTCCAAACACATAAGAGCTACTTTGCGTTTCTCATATTTATTTAATCCCGCGCATATTTTTTCCACACTCTTCTTATACTCTTCTAAGAAATCTTCTAAGGAATTCATATTTAACCCCCATAATTTCCAAACATAATTACGCTTATATCTTCCTTATTTACCAACTGTATCTGTTATTTGCTTTACGCCTTCATTCTGCATTTATTGTTTTTTATATGATTTCAATTCCATATTTTTTTTGATAATATTTATTAAAATTCTGTATATTCTTTAATGGATTACTTTTTTTCATACCGTTAGCAAAATAGATTTCATGTTCTAATTCAACCCTTGTTCTTTTAACAGCATTTTTAATTCTGCTTGCCCACATGACTTTATCAATATTAAAAGGCGCTTTATTTTGCTCTTCTTGAAATAAACAAGTATCAAAATACAAACATGCTATATACACATGAACCTCATCTTCATTTAACATTTCGCATAAGCAATCCTCAAAAATTTCTCTAATGTTTTCAATATGGTAAAATTGCTTATAAATACAATTCATAAGAACAGCATTTACATCAGTTGGAAAAACATCTGATGTAAACTCTGACATCTCGACTTCATATGGTTTTTCGCCGCACAATAATTTTTTAAGTTCTTTTCTTTCCAATGCTGTAGATACTAATTCATCATAATTCATATTGATGATTTCTTTCCACAACACCTCAACATTGTTACATACATCTTCAACCCAGTCTTTAAAAATATACAGAATCTCCGTTAGCTTCGACGGATCTCCACCACCATCAAATTTTCCATCTTTTATTTGACAATGTATCCAATTACCTTCATCTACGTAACGACTAATAGTTTCAAAATCTTTCCCTTCCAGAGGGGTATCTATGATATCTATTAATACCCTCCACCCCGGATTATCTAAGGTATCTATTTTGACACCATAAAAGTGTTCCCAAGAACCATCACACATAGAAAAGAACCACTTTTCCAGCCACTTTAATATATCCATTTTTCACTCCTTAATTTGGAATCTCATCAAGGTTGGTCATAGGTCAAAATAATCAATTAAAAATTCTTCAAAACTAGACCACTCCTCATCTAATTTCCCATTCACCAAGTCTTCATGTCCTCCTTCAAAATCAACTCTATACACCTTATCATTTATGGTATTTAACACTATTATTTCATTCGCGCACATTTCTGTCAGGACTAAAAACTGATTAGGAAAAGAATGCTCTTTTCTGCATTCATTTGTCATAACTTCAATATTAACATCATCTTCAACTATATCAAGGAGCTCCATCCCCAATGTTTCTTCCCAAAATGGTCCTGAAAAGTTAATAAAAAATTCAATAACTGATTCTGATACATTTACCTTTAATCTCTGAAAAGCTTGTATCACTAACTTTTTATCTTTTCGAGCATATATGTCGGTATCTAAAATTTCTCTTAATTTTTCTATTATGTTCATACCTCGCATTTCTCTCAAGCACTGCCCTTTGCTTTCCAATAATGTTTGACTCTCCGCCCCCTGCTCGCCAATTAATTCGTATCTATTCCAACCTGCAATTGGACAGATCTCCATCCCATTTTCGTATGCCCTTTTCGCATTTACTGTAAATCTGATATCTTTATAAAAACCCCTGTCTCCCGAGGTAGGATTGACGACCCATGCCCCTTTCAACAGGCTTCTCTTGAAACGCCCAATAATCGTTTTCCAGACCTGAACAATTTCATGCTCCGCAAATACCCACATACTAGATTCTTCCAATTTGCCATCTGCTTCATGTCCAATTGTAATTCCTAAATTATTATCTTGGCATCGTATAAAATCTCTGTAATTATCCGAATATTGGATCTCTTGTGTTAAGATCACGACCATATCATATTTTGCAATATCATCAATTGTTAATTCATCCGTGATACTTTTTGCAGCAAAATCTGGAAATAAAAACACCCCGCAGGCAGTATATTGTTTGTCTTGTAATAGGGTATTTATAAATTTACAAATATCCTCCGGCATTGCATGAAATTGCAGATTAGTTTTACTCACTTGATTTTACACCTCGCTTATCATATTAACGAAAGGATATACCTAATTAAAATTATATAATTCCCGATATAATTAACTCTTGATTAATTTTTTTTGCAATACCGGATATAGTTGTAACACCAAAAGTTCCCAGCAATCGAGGTTGATTTAAAAGTTCCTTTCCGTATTCATCAAAAAATTTGGTCTTTCCTACACTATAGAATCCATAATCTACTATATTTGGCAGCTCAACATAATGATCAATATTATAAAAATAACCTCTTGACCAATATTCCTTCCCTACGATCTGCGGTGGAAGCAATAATTCATTCTCGCTTACTCCATTACCAATACTTTTATTGATATCAATATCTTGTTTAAAAATCAGTATAAGTAAAAGATCATCTCCATTAATATTATAAATATGATTATTTAAAACAACACCATAAAAATATATATCATCTATCGGATTTATTTTAAATATGTCGCCAATTTCCGGATAAATTCTCTTTCTTTTTATTACCTGCAGTTGATATTCTGAGGGAGCAGAATTATCTAACTTATCAAGTTTTTCTTTTATCTCGTCAGATTGTTTTAAATATCGCTCCATCCATCTGTTTGAAATAATATTATTGTTTATATTTTTCAATTCGCCTTCAAATACCGTACCATCGTTGTGTGTGTATTTGCCGTGTCCGCTGAAATCGTCGTCTTTCCATTCACCTTCATATACATCACCATTGGTATATTTCATAGTTCCTTGTCCGTTTCTCTTGTCATCTTTAAATTCACCTTCGTATACTATGCCGTTGGCATATGTATCTTTACCTTGTCCGTTTCTTTTGCCATCTTTAAATTCACCTTCATATACATCACCATTGGCGCTTGTGTATTTGCCGTGTCCGCTGAACTTGTAGTCCTCCCACTCACCTTCGTATACGTCGCCGCTGGCGTATTTGTGTCTACCTTGCCCGCTGACCAAGCCATCTTTAAATTCGCCTTCGTAAACACTGCCATCGTCATATGTGTATTTGCCGTAGCCGCTGCGCTTATTGTCCTTCCATTCGCCTTCATATACATCACCATAGGAATATTTCATAGTTCCCTGCCCGTTTCTCACGCCATTTTTAAATTCACCTTCATAGATTGCGCCATCTTTGCGTGTGTATTTTCCGTGTCCGTTGCGCTCGCCGTCTTTCCATTCACCCTCATATACATCACCACCGGCGAATGTGTATTTGCCGTAGCCGTTGGAATCGCCGTCTTTCCATTCGCCTTCATATACATCACCATCGGGATATGTATATTTGCCGCGTCCGTTGCGCTTGTTGTCCTTCCATTCGCCCTCATATACATCACCATTGGCATATTTCACAGTTCCTTGTCCATGTCTCTTGCCATCTTTAAATTCACCTNNTTTAAATTCACCTTCGTATACCGTGCCATTGGGGTGTGTGCGCTTGCCGCGTCCGTTAGGCAGACTGTCTTTGACTTCTCCCGTGTAAACGCTGCCGTCGCTCATTGTAATGGTTTCGATTTGTGTAATATCCATTTTTGATTCCTCGCCTAAAAATAATTTGAATCTACTAGTCCTCTTCCTCCTCGCAGAATTGCAGATACTCTTCAAGCAGCTCCGATTCAGGATTCAGGCGCAGCGCCCTTTGTCGTTCAAGATCACTTGGCGGCGCGCACTCCGCGTTGATGATAATTTCCTTCCGCTCATCTCCCGTGCCGAAAAATCCCTCGGAATCCAAACGGCGCAAGGCTTCCTCCATCGAGGCGAGCCGCGTTTCCCACTCATCGCCGTAAAGCTCGTCATCGTCCATTCCCTTGGCACGTTCCGCCAGCAGCTTCTCCGCCTCGCCAAAATACTCATCATACCCGTAAGTACAATACTCNNCGAATCACTATAATCCCACTTCCACCAATCCTTGTCCTCCTCGTCAATCTCCTCCCTCACAAGCGAACGCTCATAGGACTCATATGAGCATGCCGAAATGTACGGACACAGTGGGGAGTCAGACACGAAAACATAATAGTAGAACCGCTCATTGTGTTTTTCGCGCAGATCGGTCACGGCGTTTCTAAACGCCATATAAAGTGCGGATGTGACTTGTTCGTCCTTCATAATCAAAACCTCCTTTTTGTTTTACTTCAACCTGACAACAAGAATCTTTTCCAACGGCTCACGGAATGTTACTTTTCCCCATGGTACGATAACGCTAAATTGGCAGCCATTAATTTCAGAAAACATAAATGAACCAACATCAGTCTCTTCTTCTTTCCAATCATCAGAAGGATAAACATAAATAGTATGTCTGCTCAGTTCATGAGTTTCAAGGCTGAACAAATTCAGCTCACCAAATTCATAGTATAGATCTTTGTTTTCATCAGTTTTCGCATTTTCTTTATACCAGAACTCAGTACGAAAAGTTTGAACCAAGATCTTCTCATCATTCACAAAACTGTAATGGGCATCTTCACCATATAAATATCCGGAATCATATAAAAGCTTTAATCGTGCATATTCAATTTCAAACAGTGAAAACGCTTCTTCAGACTCACCGGAAAAGTAGGAAAAAACTAAATATTTTTCGGATGGAGAAAGCTGCAACGATCCTCCGCCAAAGCCTCCGGAAGGGTAAGGCATCTTATATGTATCCTCTGTTTTATTGTCTGAAACTAAAGATAAAATAAGATCATCATCATCGTCTAAAGCAATTTTTCTTCCATCTGTTAAAAATACAGATTTCATTTCATCATTGTTGTCGTTCATCTTAATGACCTCTTATTAAGCAAATCTTACTCTCTCCAATAATTTATTTTGGGATTATATTTTGCTCCTATCTCACTCTCTTTTTCAAAATCATAGTCTAAATAACCATCTTCATCCAAAAAATATACGCCTTCATCATAAAAAGCTATTACGGTTTTCCAAAAATCAACAACATCAAAATGTATCTCTTCAAGATCTTCAAAATCACCTTCCGAAATATAAACTATACATTCCCTGTTATTATCTTTCGCATATGCATAATAGCAGCTGGAATAATCTGTCAAAAAAGGGATAAACAGATCATATTCGGTACATTCTCTAAAATCTTGTTCATAAGTATCGATAATTTCATCTGCCTGCATCAACCGATATCCCGGTAAAAAGTCAAAATAAATTTGTTCAGTAATATCTTGTTTCGTACCGTTGCAGGTAGTATATATCTCTTCAAAAAACGGAGGAATATTCGAAAAATGTTCTAACCACTTTTTTTGAAAATCTTTGTCTGCCGGTTCCAGACTTTCTACATATCCTTTTCGCAATTCCTCACTTTTATCCAAAAACGCTTTAAAATTCACTTTCATGTCCTCCATATGTAACATTCCTTCAGAAAAGCTGAGATAATTTTTCACCAAATTGATTGGGATTATCTTCTTTTACATCAGCGAGCAAATTTAATATCTTTTCTTTATCCTCCTGTTTTAATCCATTAATGACTTCAATATATTTTTCAAAATATTTTTGGCTGTTAATGATGCGTTTATTTAATGTCATTGTCCAATCGTGTGCATCTTTCATTGTAGGTGTACAAAGTGCAATACATTTTAAATACTCTTCACTTATCAATTGTTCAATCAGATGTATCATTTCAAACATAAGCTCATCATCCTCTGTATCATCATAAAACGCCTGACATATCTGATTCACATCTTCAATTTCAATATTTCCATCTAAATTTTGTAATGCATCTTCAAATAATTCACATTCCTCGTCTGTGCTTAACTTTCTACACTGAAATAATTGTTGTATTTGAGTACTCTTTTCCATATCAATTCTCTCCTTTTTTCATATTCAAGATAGATTCTTGCCCTTGTAGTTGACGGTGCATTGGCAGCCCTCGAAAACGTCGCCGCTCAATTCCGTTACGCTGTCCGGAACGGTCACTTCTTCCAGCGATGTGCAGTCCGCGAACGCCCTTCTGCATATCTCCGTTACACTTTTCGGAATCNNAACAGCCCTCGAACGCGCTTTCCTCTATTATTCTTACGCTGTAAGGAATGGTAAGATCGTTGAGCGCTGAGCAGCCTTTAAAAGCGTCTTTTCCGATCCGTATGACTCTGGCGGAAACGGAAATCGTCTCAAGCGATGTGCAGTTCTCGAATGTGCCGCGGTATATTTCGGTTATGTTCTCGGGAAGGAACAAAACCTTAAGCGAGGCGCAGCCGCTGAAAGCCTCGCGTCCTATTTCCGTTACGCTGTCGGGAATGTTGGCGATTTTAAGCGCCGAACAGCCCTCGAACGCGCTTTTTTCTATCAGCTTCAAGCCGCCAGGGAAAAAAACCTCTCCCAGCGATGTGCAGTTCTGAAAGGTGCCGCCGTAAATTCTTGTTACATCGTCCGGTATCCTCACACGCCTAAGAGAAATGCAGCCCTTGAAAGTCCCGCTGCCTATTTTGTTCACACTGTCAGGAATATAAATACTTTTGAGCGACGCACAGCCGTAGAAAGTGCCGCTGCATATTTCGGTCAGGTCTTCCGGAAGATCAATGTTTTCAAGCGATGTGCAGAAGCGGAAAGCATCGTCGCCTATTCGCCTTACGCTATTGGGAATATCGACCTCCGAAAGCGCTTTGCAATCCCAAAACGCTTCCCTGTCTATTTTCGTTATGCCGTAGGGAATAACGACTTCGGCGAGCGATGCGCACTCACGAAAAACGCTCCATGATATTTTCGTTACGCTTTCGGGGATCTCAACGCTTGTAAGCGACGTGCAGCCGTGGAAAGCATGGTGATCTATCGCCGTTACGCTTTCGGGGATCTTCACGCTTGTGAGCTCCTTGCAGCGATAGAACGTGTAACAGCATATATGCGTTATTCCGTCGGGGATCTCAACGTCTCCGCCGCAAAGCGTCCCATCGATAAGATGTTTGCCGATGATCACAAACGGAGCTTCATTACGTTTGTTTTCGAGCCAAGGAGTTTCTTTGAAAGCGCCGTCGCCCAGTTCCTTAACACCGTCGGGGACGTTCAGGCTTTCAAGCGCCTTGCAGCCCTCGAACGCCTCTTCGCCTATCCGAATCACGCTGTCCGGAACGATCACGCTTGTAAGCGCTTTGCTGCCTTGGAACGCTCTCTGGTCTATCAGCGTAACGCCGTCCGGTATTACAACGCTCGTGATTGCCTTACAGTCCTTAAACGCCTCGCTACTTATTACCTTAACACCATCCGGAATAACAATATCGCCCTTGCAAGTCGTACCGTCGATAAGGATTCCGTTGACGATCACAAACGGATCTTCCTTACACTTCTTTTTAAGCCAAGGAGTACCCATGAAAGCTCCGGCTTGTATAAGCGTCACACTTTCGGGAATGACAACGTTTTTAAGTGACTTGCAGTTATGGAAGGCGTACCAAGATATTTCCTCCACGCCGTCGGAAATAACGATGCTTTCAAGATTTTCGCAGTCTTTAAACGCAGCGTAGGCTATTGATCTTACGGGCTTCCCGTCGATCTCCCGCGGAATAATTACTTCCTTATCGTCGCCGTGATATTTGCGAATGATTCCTGAATAGCTTTTGGAATACTCAAATTCCCAATCGTACATTTTCGTTTCTCCTTTCCCACGGAAGGTTTTATCCGGTCACCGCTTGTAATTCACTTCGCCGAGCTCGATAGGCTCGGGGTTTGCAAGCACCCAGTGAATGTTTATCTCGCAAAGCCGCAGAACGTCCTCACCGTCGCTGTCGCCGTTAATGGATTTTATAAGCGCAAGTGCTTCCTGATGTTCAGCTTCATCGGGGATCGTTCCCATTTCGTAATACTTTTTCAAAGCATTCAGCATTTTGCGGAATTCCGCGTCCCAATGCGCGCCGCCCTGTTTGAAAATTTCAACGTTGATTTTCCTCCAGATACGAACCGTCTCGCCCTGTACCGTTTTGCACTTTCCGCTCGCTGGAACGAGCATATCCCACAGCTCCGCGTGCTGGTCTCTCCAATCCGTCGCGGTTACGGTTATCGGGGACTTGCCGTCGTGGACAACGGGGGCGGCGGGTCTTTCCACGCCGAACAGCTCGCACATACGGTTTACGCCGTCCTCGTAGGGCTGCGGGTTCTCCTGATAAGGTTTAAAACTGTCCTTGCGTTTGTCAAATGCATTACAGATNNGATGCCGATGATATCATCCTTCATCCCGTCCTCGATCTCAACGCCCGCGTTAATTAAGAGCTCCATACACTCAAAAGCCTTTATCTGGATATCGTGTATTCCCACCCCGTGCTTGAACTCCGAAATAACCGTATGCAAAAGCCCCTTTCCGTGACGCTTGACATGAACGTTTGCGCCATACTTTATCAGAACCTTCATAGAGCTCGCCTGCAATGATTGGGCGGCTATCTCTAAGGGCGTCGCGCCGTCGTCGCCAAAGCCGCGTTTCGCTTCTATATCCGCGCCCGCCAGAATAATCCCTTCAATGTTGTTATTGAAGCAGCGGGCGTGATAATGGATAGGCTCTTCGCCGCGGTCTTTCATATGTAAATCGAATCCCTGCTCCACGAACCATTTGTAAATTTCCGTACAAGGTGAATATTTGAAAAGAGGATTGTGGTAGCTTTCTTTCGATTCCGTTAAGAATTTCAGCATTTCGGGGTCTTGGAAAACCGCTTTGATCTCCTCGAGATCGCCTCTTTCCATAATCTCGTAAAAATCATCGGGTAAGCTGTACTTCGGTTTTTTTGCTCTTGGCATAATAAATTCCTCCTAAANNACAATTGCTCAAAGCAGCCAGTCCTGCTGCTCAATACCAACAAATTCTCCGTCGCGGAAGCCGATGCAGATACCGCCTTCATCACACTCACAGTCGCCCATAAGCGCGATCTCGGGATCGTCCTCGCCGTTATCCTCGCAGACGTTCACCGCAACGGTGTTTATTCTGATTTCGAGCGGCGTTTTGTAGTATTGGATCGGTTCCTCGCCGTTTTCCTCGTAACGCTCGTTGCAGTAATTCGTGATCTCGTCGATAAAATCCGCGAGCTTGACGTTCTTCAGGAAATCATTCAGCACCGCGGTCTCCTTTTCCGAGAGCGCAAAGCCGTCGGGCTTGTGCTGTCCGTCCTCATCGAATTGATTATCGCCCGTGCTGATGACTTCGACCTTAGTCACCTTGCCGAAAATATCAACGAAAATTTTGTCCCCACTGCGCAGCGTTTCCACGCTTGCCGTGGGTCTTATATCCACAAAAGAGAATTCCTTGCCTTTGTATGTTACGGTACATTCGGTGCCCTTGAATGCCGAAAGGTCAAATCTCACCACGCTGTCGGGTATCTCGACCTCTTCGAGCGACATACAGCCCGCAAACGCCATGGGGTTGATCTGCAGCAGGGTATCTGGCAGGTCGAGCTCATAGATAGCTCCGCAGCTGTGGAACGCGCTGTTGCCTATCGCCTTCAAGCCGTCCTCGAAGTGGACTTTCTCAAGCGAGGTGCAGTTCGCGAACACGGCGGATTGGACTATGGTCAGGCTTTCGGGGAGATACACTTCCTTAAGCGAGGCGCAGTTGAGGAAAGCCTCGACCTCTATTTCGGATATACTGTCGGGAAGTCCGATTTCTTCAAGCGCGGAGCAGCCGTCAAACGCCTCCTTTTCAATCACCTTCAGACCTTTCGCAATATCGACCTTCTCCAGCGACGCGCAGCCCTGAAAGCAGGCGCTGCTGATCTTTTCCAGACCGTCGGGCAGCCTCGCCCAACGCATAGAGGTACATTCCTTGAACGCCCCGTCCCCGATCTCGGTCACGCTGTCGGGGATATAGATACTGTCCAGCGACGAGCAGCCACAGAACGTGCCGCTTGCTATTGTCGGAAGTTCGCGCGGGAGGTCGACTTCTTTAAGCGACCCGCACTTGCGGAACGCGCCTTCTTCTATTTCCGTTACGCTGCGCGGAAGTTTGATTTCCTCCAGCGCCGCGCACNNCCGAAAAGCGCCCTCGGATATCTTCGTTAAGCCCCATACCAGCTCAACATTTTCAAGCGCCGAGCAGCCCTGAAACGCGAAGCGTCCTATCTCCGTTACGCTTTCGGGAATAGTCACGCTTGTAATCTCCCTGTTATAATAAAACGCCTTGTAGCAGATATGCGTTATGCCGTCGGGTATTTCAATGTCGCCCTTCATTCCTCTGCCGTCGAGAAGATGCTTGCCGATGATCACAAGCGGCGTTTCCCTGCGCTTGTTTTCGAGCCACGGAGTGCCGTCAAATGCGAAATCGTACAAATCCTCCAGCTCGTCGGGAACATTCAGATTTTCAAGAGCCTTGCAGTCCTCAAACGCCTCTTCGCCAATCAACGTAACAGTGTTGGGAAGCGTCACGCTTGTAAGTGCCTTGCAGCCTTGGAACGCTCTGTGACCTATCTCCGTAACGCCGTCTGGGATTGATACGCTCGTAATTCCCTTGCACTTGCTGAACGCATCGGAAACGACCTCCTTAACACCCTTAGGAATAACAACGTCGCCCTCGCATTTTCTGCCGTCTATAAGAAGCCCGTTTACGATTACAAGCGGATTTTCTTTTCGCTTCTTGTTGAGCCAAGGAGTGCCGACAAAAACTCTGCCCATAAATGCCGTCACACTTTCGGGAATTGTGATATTTTTGAGCTTCTTACAGCCTGAAAACGCATCCCAGCCTAACACTTGAATTCCGTCGGAAATAACTGCGCTTTCAAGATTTTCGCGGTTCGCAAACGCGTCCGCGCCAATCGCTCTGACGTACTTGCCGTCAATCTCCGCGGGGATAATAACCGCTTTGTCGCTGCCGAGATATTTGGTTATTACGCCGCCATAGTCTTCACGATACTCAAATTCAAAATCCTTAACACGAGGCTCGGACATATCCGCGATTTTGATTGTGTAATACCTATCGTCGTCGGGGTTCTCAACGGCATAGAAGCGCTTGCCTATTATTGTGCGGAGCTTTTGAATGTCCTCAAGCTCGGGCGAGCCGAATTCCTGATAGCACGTCACCTCGCTCGCGGCGTTTTCCTCCTCATAGAAGTCGTTTACGTATACCGTAAACTCGTCGAGCAGATCCTCAAACGGAGCCTGCGGGATATCCTGCGGCGAGCAGCCGCCCTCGAAATTATCGTCCTCAAGCTCAAACGTCAGCGAGGTGACATAAACCTCGCCCTCACCGCAAGGGTCTGCGGTCCGGTAAATTCCGTCCTCGACCTCAACAAATTTCTCCGTGTCGGCATACTTTTCCGCCTTGTAGTTCTGAAAATTTTTCATCGTAATTCTCCTTATTTAAAAAATTTAAAAGCGCTCTNNTCGCGGAGCGCGTCTGCGTCGCTTGATTATAAATTGTTACTTCAACGCGTTTCGCGGAAGTCCGTCAAACAGCTCCTCCAGCTCGTTCTCTCGCGGGCAATATTGACTATAATGTCGTCATCCATAATGGTTTTCCTTTCTTGTTTTTGTTGTTTTTATTCGTCCGAGCCGAACACAATTAAAACAGCGTAATTTTCATATTCAATTTCGCATCCTCTTTTTCGTTTTACAAATATTCCTCGATTGCTTCCAGAGCGCCCTCGCCGAGCTTTTCCGCGATAAATTCCTCACCGAACAGGATAAACGCGCGGAAAATGTAGATGTTCGC
>DLOQ01000007.1:14490-15260 GCA_002479655.1 Lachnospiraceae bacterium UBA7480 | reverse complement strand
AAGATACGCCGCCTGCTCGTAGACCTCGGGCTCTTCGGCGAAAACCTTGAAAGCCTCGTCGATACCTTTCATTTTCTCCGAAGCATCGCCATCGGCGTACTTTTCGTAGTCTTTTATCGCCTTTTCGCCGATTTTGGCGCGTTCCTTTTCCTGCTTTTTGAGGTCAAGGAACTCAACCTCCAGCTCGCCGTCGTAAAATTGGTCGACTTCTTTCTCGGTGTAAAGCTTGAATTTCCCGCTTGCAGCAAGGTCGTCAATGATCTTCTGCGTTTTCAAAACATCGTCGGATATTTCGAGCTTTGTTTCTTGATCTAAGAGCTTGTGATATTTTTCGGGAACGCCCTCCCAACACTTGCCCTCGGTTTCCTCGCCGGCTGACATAAAGCACCGCTTCGCGATCTCCAAACAGCCGAGTTCGTACATAACCTTTCCTATGAGCAAATTCGTTTTGGCGAGGTTTGGGAGTTTTTTCGGCTCGTCTGCGGCGTAAAGCAAGCCCGAGAGCCTTATCGCGGAGCGGAAGGCTTTGTGATCAAAGCAGCGCTCAATCAACTCGTATACAAGCTCGTAAGCATCTTCGTCACGGCATTTCGGGACTTCAAACGCCCTCCATTGAACTAACAAAACGCCGAAGTCGTCAAGCAACTCGCCGAAATCGTCATCGGGCATTTCTCCGAGCTCGTCCGTTATCATTCCGAGAATATCCGCAGTATTATCATCGGCGGTTTCTTTGATCAGTTGTTTGTATGCCTTGTTGGCGTTCATCACAT
>DLOQ01000007.1:0-14462 GCA_002479655.1 Lachnospiraceae bacterium UBA7480 | reverse complement strand
ACGCGGAGTGGGCGCTTACTCCCCACGCCAATTTCTTGCCAATTTTGCGCTCGATCGCGAATAACAAAATCGACATATCGCCGCCGAATTCATACGGCATATAAAGTCCGTGGCACCAAGCGGAGATCTCATGTACTATTCCCCTCAGCTTGTCCGGCTCCGCGTTTTGCATAGCGTTGTATTCGTCAACGTGCTTTTGCAGAGTGCCTTTGAGGTCGGTCGTCAAAAAACATTCGTCATCAATCGCGAAAAACATTTCCTTCTTTTTCATTTTAATACCCTTTCTTACAGATAGTCTTCTATTGCCTCCAAAGCCCCCTCGCCGAGCTTATCCGCGATAAATTCCTCGCCGAACAGGATAAACGTGCGGAAAATGTAGATGTTCGCTTCGTTGAACCTTCCCATTTTGCTCAGGATTATCGCGAAGGTGAGCAAAACCATACCGTTTATGTTTCCGTTTTTGCACTTGTACGCCTTTTTTATGCAGTCGTAAGCGTTTTCAAGGTCGTCCTCGTCAAGATAAATGTTTGCTTTCATGAAATACAGGTACGCCGCCTGCTCATAAGCCTCCGGCTCTTCGGTGAACACCTTGAAAGCCTCGTCTATTCCTTTGAGTTTTTCCGAAGCATCGCCGTCCGAATGCTTTTCGTAGGCTTTCAGCGCTTTTTCGACGATTTTATTGCGCTCCTTTTCCTGCTTTTTGGTGTCCGGGAATTCAATTTCCAACTCACCGGCACGATATTTACGACATTCTTTCAAGGTATAACCCTTGAATTTTCCGCTTGCAATACCGTCATCGATGAATTTTTGTTTTTCCAGAACTTCTTCGGTTATTTCAAGCTTTGTTTCCTGCTCCAGCAATATGCGGTATTTTTCGGGAACGTCCTTCCAACATTTGCCCTTAGTATCCTCGTCGGCAAACATAAAGCACCGTTTCGCCACTTCCATATACCCTAACTCGTACATGATTTTTCCCATAAGCAGATTTGTTTTGGCAAGGTTAGGCTTCTTTTTGCGCTCATCGGCAACGTACAGCAATCCCGACAGTCTTGTTGCGGTACGATATGCCTTATGCTCATAGCAGCGCTGAACCAGCTCATATACAAGCTCGTAAGCATCCTTATCTTGGCATTTCGGGACTTCTAAGGCTCTCCACTGAACCAACAGCGCACCAAAATCATCCAGCAGTTCCTCGTAATCTTCATCCGGAAGCTCGCCAAGCTCGTCCGTGATCATTCCCATAATATCCGCAACATTATCGTCGGCGCTTTCTTGGCTGAGCGGGATAAAGGCTTTGTTGCCATTCGCCACATCGGACTTGGAAGACTCCTTGATAGAACGAATCACAAGCTCTCGGCAGATTTCCAGATCGCCGCTTTCAAATGCATCATAAGAAATTGCCCTCCATGGCATCCTTGTCGCTTCTCTTCCCACTCTCGCGAATAATAAAATACCCATAGCCCGCGCAAATTCATTCGGCATATAAAGCCCGCGACTGATGTTTGCAATGGTAAAAACTTCTATATTCATCTTGTCATGTGACTCTGTGCCTTGCATGGCGTTGTATTTGTCCACTTCGGTTTCTATGTTTTTTCTGATATCCGCCGTCATAAAATCATCTTTCTCAAGCGGTATAAACAGTTCCTCTTTTCCCATTTACAATACCTAACCTTTCTTGTTCAAGTAAGTTTTTTATATCAATACATCATTTTGCGTGCCAATCTTTACAATCTCTTCATTTACTATTCTAACACCAAGACCCGCTTCAAAATCCCACTTGCAATTAAACAATATCTCCATTTCTCTGTCATCCTCAAGTTCCGGAATACACATCTGAATTGGCTTTACTAAGTATTTCATTTCTTTAGAATTTTTCACTTCTTGCAAATCATTAATCACATTAGCATCTATTTTTTCAGGTTCGTACATATGTATTTTGCAATAATAATCATAAATTGCTTCTTCAATCTTTTTGCCAATGATTTTTTCATTATTTTTAAAAAATACAAATGTTTCCTCTTGTATTGAAGATATTCCAACTTCATCTTCATCTTCTATTCCTAATTTGATTTTATATTCTTCATCAAACAAATTAATTGGGGTTTCTCCTTCCCAAATATAATCATAATTCAGTTCTCCAAAAATTTTATTCATCATAATATGATCCTCCTGGAAATAATTGTTGTTCAAGATAGATAGTCTTCCAGCGCTTCCATAGCGCCCTCACCGAGTTTTTCTGTGACGAACTCCTCGCCGAAAAGGATATAGGCGCGGAATATGTAGACGGTTGCCTCGCTGTGTCTTTCCATTTTGCTTAGGATTATTGCGAACGTGAGCAAGACCATACCGTTGATTTTGCCGTTCTTGCAGTTGTACGCTTTTTTGATTGTCGCGAGTGCGTTTTCCAAATCGCCTTCATCGAGGTAGCCGTTCGCTTGCATAAAGTAAAGATACGCCGCCTGCTCGTAAACCTCCGGTTCTTCCGTGAACACCGCAAAAGCCGCTTCTATTCCTTTCAGCCTTTCCTCGGCATCGCCGTCCGCGTGTTTTTCGTATGCTTTCAGCGCCTTTTCTGCGATTTTTTTACGCTCCTTGTCCTGCTTCTTGGGATCAGGGAACTCAACTTCCAGCTTGCCGTCATGGTATAGGGCTACTTCTTCTTGGGTATAGGTTTTGATCTTTCCGCTTGCAATACCATCATCAAGGAATTTCTGTAGTTCCAGAACCTCTTCGGTTATTTCAAGTTTTGTTTCCTGCTCCAGCAATGCGCGGTATTTTTCCGGAACGCCTTCCCAGCACCCGCCTTTGGTATCCTCGTCGGCAAACAGAAAGCACCGCTTCGCTGCCTCCATATACCCCAGCTCGTACATGACCATTCCCATAAGCAGATCTGTTTTGGCTAGGTTAGGCTTCTTTTTGGGCTCATCAGCGACATACAATAGTCCTGACAGTCTCATTGCGGTACGGTACGCCTTGTGTTCATAGCAGCGCTGAACCAATTGATACACAAGCTCATAAGCGCCTTTGTCCTTGCATTTCGGCACTTCCAGCTCTCTCCATTGAACCAGCAGCGCACCGAAATCATCCAGCAGCTCCTCATACTCTTCCTCCGAAAGTTCGCCAAGCTCGTCCACAATCATTCCCATAATGTCCGCTGCATTATCATCCGCGCTTTCTTTGGTGAGCGGGATAAGGGATTTTTTCACATTTTCCTTGCGGCACTCCTTAATAGCACGGAACACAATCTCTCGGCAAATTTCCAAATCACCGCTTTCAGACGCATCATTAGCGATTGAGAGCCATGGCAGCCGAGAATTTTCTCTCCCCTCTCTTGCGAATAATAATATACTCAAAACCCGCGCGAATTCATGCGGACGGTAAGGTCCGCGGCTGCTTTCTGCAAGTTTGAATACTTCGGTATCCACATCATGCTCCGGCTTTGTGCCTTGTATGGCGTTGTATTTGTCCACACCCTCCTCTGTCATTTCTCTGACATTCGTGAATCTGAAAATACCGTTCGACGTCGGTATCCGCAATACCTGTTTTTCCATTTACAATCCCTAACCTTTCTTAAATTTATTGTTTACTCAACTTTTCCGCCTGTAAATCAGATGTAAATATTTCAGAAGACTCACCTTTCGTTGCAGCTCCTCCTAACTACATTTGTAGTTTGGTTAGATAAATATATACAGGGTTATTCCAAATAATACCCTAACACATAACCGTTCAGATCATGATCCTGCCCGTTCTCAATATAGACGGCATAGTTTCCGGCTATCGGAACAGTATAACTATATCCCCCATGCCCGGCTTCCTCGTATGCCAGCTCACCCGTGGAAAGATCTTTGATTCCCACGCGGATCGCTTCGTCTTCCTTACTATTATATACCAGACTGATTTCGGCTCCTTCCGGCATCTGAGTGGCAAACACAAGATATCTGGTCTTCGCTTCCAACACGCCTTCATATTCAAAAGGAGCCTCTGTATATTCCACGCTCACATCCTTCTCTGTGACAGACAAGTCCGGGGCGCCATAAATCAAATTGGCTTCCGTCGATTCCTCCGTACCCTCGGGGATTCCGCCGGGAACGTCATACACAGATACATAACTCCATTCCTCCGTGCCTTCGGGCATTACCTCGGAAAAGGTATAACTCCATTCCGCCGGTTCCTCCGCATCCTCGAGAACTCCACCGGAAACGCCATACATAGATTCCGCCGCATATGTAGCGGCAGTATGGGACAAAAACAAGGTACATATGAGCAGCAACGTAAGACAGGCAGGGAAAACGAATCTCCCCGGCAGCAATTTCCTACTGCCATCCGTCAAAAGGCTGATTCTGCGCGCCACGATATTCCGGGATTCGCACAGCGCCGCTACCGCGCTTTCCCCTATCTGGTTATCTTCCACATCCGCCAGAAATCTTCCATAGTCCTGTACGGAAAATTCAGAAGCGCACTCCACGGACTGCCTGTCGCAGATCACCTCTTCCAGATAGATCACCTTTCCGGTCAACAGCCGGACGAGCGGGTTGAACCAATGTATCCCCTCTGCGGCAAGACAAATCCTTTTCCAAAGCAGATCCTTGTTTTTAATATGATTCATCTCATGCGCCAAGATCATGTGCATCTGTGTCATCGTATAGTCCTGAACCGGAAGAATGATTTCAGGATGAAGGATTCCCACCGTAATCGGCGACCGCAGCCCGTAATGCTGGCTTAAAGCAACCCTGCGGATGCCAAAACGCTGCCGATATTCCTCCAAAAGCGCCTGCCACGATTCATCCGCTACCGGAATACATGACCTGCGCAGACGCAGCAGGCAATATCGCGGAATGGCTGTAATGACCGCGTGCAAGACCGCGCCCGCAAGCCACACTTCCGCCAAAACACTGTAAACCCTAGCTGCTTGGGACTCCGTGCTGATCAAAAATGTGGAGCGAAAGGCCAAAGGGATAAAAGGGGCAAACTTTAAGTCCACCTCTTCCATAACCAGAACAAGAAATGCCACAGGCAGCAACAATGCCGCGGCACTCCATTTTAATAAACGAAGCTGCATTTTATGGTATTGTTCCCCGCACAGCTTTATCACCACAAGCGACTGCATGCACAGAATGCTTCCCTGCAGGCTTGTCAGCAAGATCGCAAATATCATCAGCCTAATTATCGTTCTGTCCATGCGCCAATATACTCCTTATGTATTCTCTCTCTTCTTCCGTCAAGCCTTTTGTCTGGGTAAACGCTGACAGCAGCGCCCCTGTTTTGGCATTTCCCCACATATCCATACATTTGGTGATTTCCCGCCGGGCGTATTCTTCTTCCGCAATCAAAGGATGATAATAAAAAAGACGACCTTGTCTCTCCATAGATAAATATTCCTTCTTGACAAGACGCGCCAGATAGGTGGATACTGTCTGAGTCTTCCACGTCTGATGAAACAGGGCGTTTACTTTCACGGTAATCTCCTGCATCGTCAGAATATCGTCGCTGCTCCATATTGTCTTCATAACCATCCCTTCGCATTTCGACAATTCCAGCCTGCCCATAACGCCCTCCGTAACATTCGAAAAGAACTAAATTTGTAGTTCAATTAATTATATCACTGCTATGAAAAATGTCAAATAAAAACTGTGTTGAATTCCATAAGACAAAATATCGTAATATTTTCCATGCAGTTACATAAACAAAAAATTATAAATTTCTATTTCAGTTGCATAAAATTTTTGATCTAATTGATACCCCTTAATATTTATATGCTGATCTATCTCCAGATCCTCTTTTGCTGCTTCTGACGTTTCAACTTTATCTCCATTTACATCATATATGTCTTTTTGCGTATATTTTGTAGTTTCAGTAATATATACCGTTTGCAGAACCGGAGCTTTAATGTTAATGCTTGCGATACCCATGCCATCTCCAACATCTTCCACTTCGATTTTGTTTATTGTAATGCATGAATCATCAAATGTCGTTATATTTCCCAACATTTCAAATTCATCATCAGAACCGTCTTTCCATTGTTCCTCATCAAAGTTACCATCAGAACTGATTTCCACTTGTTCATTATCGCTAAAGTCACTCCGCAGGTCATTGCCGCTGTCTGACAAATTACTTTGATTACTCTGATTTCGAATCCCAAACATAATACCAAAATAATCGACAGCAAGATAACCTGCCACTATAAACCCAATGATTGACAATATAATAGTTGCCGCATATCGTCCCGTTTCTTTTTTTTCTGTTCTTTTTTTCATAAACTTAAAGAATAAAAATCCCAAAGCAACCCCAAGTAAATTTAATATAACATCATCAACATCGGCACTTCCTAAATACAAAAAATACTGACAGACTTCAAAGACCAAACTGACAAAAAAGCCTGCAAAAACGACTGTTTTCCATTTTCGGCATTTCACATACAGCAAAGGGAGAAAATATCCAAAAGGGACAAATACAAAGATATTTCCGACAATATTATTAAATCCTCTGGAAAAACTACCGCCAAACATCAATTTTGCAAACTCCCAAATTGATTGAAACGGTATAAGATTATAAGAATGAAATCCCGACAATTCTCCTTTCAGGAGGTGATTAAAGAAAGTGAAAAATCCTCTATATTTGAAAAGTACGATCTTTATTAAAAAAATAAAATAAATAATAAAAATGATATGACAGCAGTTTTTTAGAAATTTATTTTTTCTTTCATTTTTCATATTCCACCACATTCTTTCTTTTGATATTCCGGATTCCGCAAAATTTTATCCCTGCAAGGAAGATCCTTTTATAGAAAAGCAGAAATCTACCGCTGACGATAAATTTCTGCCTTTCGTTTTACTGCCTTGCCCTAAAATTATCGTTTATTCCGCCCCGATCATTTCCTCCGCCATGTCAAGCATTTCCTCTGCGGAAAGCGGCAGATCAAATCCAAACATATGATACCTTACGCCGTCTTTGATCCATACAACATTCATAGACTGCTTGATCTCAATTTCACTGCTTCCATACGCATAGTTATAATTGGGATGATCCATGTTGGCTTTATCCTCGTCAGTCAGCTCATAATCCACCGGAAGGAACTTATTGTTGATGGTGTAACACCGAAGCTCTATGCCGTCACATTCCCTTACGGCATCATAAATCAGCTCTTCGTTAAAACCTGCGTCATAAACGGCATCCTCTGCGAAGATACTGATCGAAGGAAGCCCCTCCTTCCCATATCTGAGCACCAGCTCCGAATATTCGTATAATTTCTGGCCTTCTTCACCAATCGCCGCCGTCTTATCTACGCCTACTTCCGCAAACGTATATCCATTTGCAAACGCCTCCAATGCATTGACATCCAAACCGGCCTCTTTTGCGCAACTGTCAACCGCCGAAAAATCTGTCTGATAATCGGACATATTGCCGCTGCTCACATAATATTGCACCATCTGTTCCGCCGCATAACAGACACCTCCCGTCAACAGACATACTCCCAAAGCCGCAACTGCCACTTTCTTAAAATTCCATTTCATAGATGTACTCCTTTCCTTCTTGAAAACAGTATTCTGTTCCAATATTGCCTGATCAATTTTTTCCTTCATGACCGGGGAAGCTTCTATGGCATCCGCATGGAATCTTAAAGCATTGGATATTATATTTTCTGACTTTTTCATATTGATGTCACTCCCTTTCTTCCTCTGCCCAGAGCCTGATGTGCCACGATACCGGCATCATCCTGCCCAAGTAAATGTTTCAGATTCTTCCTTGCGGCAAAAAGCCTTGATTTGACCGTTCCTGCACTGACTCCGGCGATCGAAGCGATCTCCTCCACGCTCAATTCATCATAATAATACAGGACGATCACGACTCTTTGTTTTGCCGACAGCGCATTGACCGCTGTCATAACCCTGTCAGCCTCTTCCCTTGTGATCAAATACGCCAGCGGTGAACTCCGTTCCGCAGAGACACACTCCGCAGATCCGTACTGCATAACGTCTTTTAATTCCATCTGCTCCCTGATCTCTTCCGTATGTTCCTCCGGGAACTCCCGTTTTCGACGTTTTGCCGTCCGATAAGAAAGCCTGATCAGGATCTGCATCAGCCACGCTTTATATCCACTGTGATTTTTTAGCTCGCCGATGTGAAGATAACTCGTTACAAATGCTTCCTGCACGACATCCTCCGCATCCGATCTGTTTCCTATGATCAGATATGCATTTCTGATAGCCAGATCCTTATACCTTGTGTACAGCTCGTCAAAGGCTTCTTTTTTGCCTTCCCTATTCTCCTTTAACTGTATTACAAGTTCTTCATCCGTCATGTTGCCGTTTTGCTCCTTATCGTTCCTACCGCTTTTAGATGCATCTGTTTATAAGAGTCATCGGAAAGGGATTTGGTTCATTTTTTATCAAATTATTTTAACCTTCTTTTGACATCACTTTCTTACACCATGATCTTGCGCCACAGTGGGGGCACTTTAAATATCTCGTTGTAACGATATGCATCCCAAATGTATATGCCGCAAATGACGGAACAAATGATTCATTGCATTTTCCGCATTTAAAAAATCCGATCTTTCTGTCGCCCTCCGCCGCAACCGCCACTCCTACCGCAAAAATGGCGCATGCAATCGCAATCAGAACGCCCTTTACGGGAAACGCGATCACATCCGTATACATACAGACGATCAATAGCAATGTAATAAAAGTCACTGTGGAAATAACGCCGATAATTATCGTTAATACAAACTTTGTCTTGTTTTCTTCTTTTTCCCTTATCATATTCACCATATTTTCCTCCGCTTTTTTTTGATAATCTTCCTCGGAAACCCGCTGTCCGGATAAAAGCTCATTCACCGTAATGTCCAATTCATTACATAACGGCAGCAGCAATGATATTTCCGGAAATCCGTTTCCACATTCCCATTTTGAAATGGTCTTATCACTGATTCCCAATTTTTCGGAAAGCTGCTTTTGCGTATATCCTTTCCTTTTTCTTTCTTCCGCAATGAACTTCCCTATCAATAACAGGTTCATATGTGCTCCTCCTTTCTGAGAAAATTATCCATCATTTTTATTTTTAATCACACCCACGAGGCGTAGAATATGGTGATTTTATGCGGATTCTACACTTCGTAGATAGATCCATTGGTGATCCTCTTTTCCAATAAAATATTATATTGCAAAAAATTATGGATACTGCTAAAATTTTATCCTGTTGAAACTATAATATTTCTACCACGGAAGGAATCGCAGAAAAATGACCGCAGAGACAAAAAAACGCAACCGCATACTTGATTTTATCAAAAAAGAAACGATCCTGACCATTGCGCTCCTGCTGGCTGTGGTTTCCATGTTCATCATCCCGCCAAGCGCAGCCTATGCGGATTATATTGATTGGAATACGATCCTGTTGTTGTTCAACCTGATGGCGTTCGTAGCCGGATTCCAAAAGCTCGGCGTCTTTTCCCTGATCGGAAGCGCCCTGCTGAAAAAGATCCATACGTCAAGACAGCTTGCGCTGATCCTTATCTTTCTGCCATTTTTCTTCAGTATGCTGATCACCAACGATGTTGCGCTGATCACCTTTGTCCCCTTTGCCCTGATCGTCCTGCGGCTTTCCGGCAAAGAACAGATCCTGCTCCCGGTCGTTGTTCTGCAGACGCTTGCCGCCAATTTGGGCAGTATGCTGATGCCGATGGGGAATCCGCAGAATCTCTATCTCTACACACTCTCAGGGATGTCTCTGGCTGCCTTTATCAAGCTGATGCTTCCGCTGTTTTTATTGGCGGCAGTCATCTTGCTGCTTGCCGTCTTTTTCATTAAAAATACACCGGTAGAGATCGTTACGGCATCCTCTGACAAAGCAAAGCTCGCAGTACCCTCCCTGTTTTCCTACGGCATCCTGCTGATCCTCTGCCTCCTGTGCGTGCTGAAATATTTCCCGCCGATTTGGCTGACAGGCATCATCTGTCTCTATCTGGTGATCCGCGACCGCGGCATATTCCCGAAAATCGATTATTCGCTGCTGGCTACTTTTATCGGTTTCTTCATCTTTATCGGCAATATTTCACAGATCGAAAGCTTTCGTGCCGCGCTGCAGGGCATCATCGCCTCGCACGAGATCCCCGTAGCAATCCTTTCCAGCCAGATTATCAGCAATGTCCCTGCCGCCTTACTGCTCTCCGGTTTTACCAATCGATATGCCGATCTGATCATCGGCGCCAACTTAGGCGGACTGGGCACACTGATCGCCTCCATGGCAAGCCTGATCTCCTATAAGCAGATCGCACGGGAATATCCGGACAAACGTCTTCCCTATCTCGGACTCTTCACCGCCGCCAACCTGATCATGCTTGGGATCTTATATGGCGCGGTATTACTCCTGCCAACTAATCTCCCCTGATCCGGTATATCACGTCATTCCTGCCAGTGGATCTCTTTCAGTTCCATCTGTCCGCTTCCCCTATACTTCAGAGTCAAAGCATAAACTCCTCCGGTCATGTCAAATGCCGCCGATCCTTCCGTCCAATCATCCGAAGGAACAATCTCAATACTTCCGCACCGGTTGTCATCAAGATAAATGTCCAATACGCCGTTTCCGTCCGCCCGGAATGTAATTCCAAATACTTTACGGCATCCGCCGTTACATTGAAAATATTTATATCGGATCAATGTCCCGTCCGCGATCTCCCCGATAAACCGGTCTTCTCCCTGATGGGTGCAGTTCGGGAAGCTTTCCGTAAAGATCTTGTTAGAGCCATGCGGCATATGTCCATTCGTAATATGACAGGCAATGACCGCAGGATAAACGCCTTCCGCTTTCAATGCGCCGTCATTCAATCCGCAGGAAGTGATCTCCACCTGCGCAATGCTGCCGTCCGCCGCGATCGTGATCTTTTCGGCGCATGCCTGCCTGCTGTAATCGGATTTATGCGTAAGCCTGTGATAAAATACATACCACTGTCCATTGATCTTTTCAATGCTGCCATGCGTCGTTCCCGTCATATTCAGCCTGTCTGCTTCTTTTCGACCGTTCAGACCTACATCCCCATTGGAAACGATCGTACCGCCGAACTTAAAATCCCTGTCAGGATACCGGCTGGTAGCATAGCACAGCTCGTGATTCAGCTGGGAAGAATAGATAAAATAATAGATACCGCCGATCTTGCGAATCGAGCTTGCCTCAAAGAAGGGATGCTCTTCAAAATCCGTCCCTTTCACCCGGTAGGGGATGATATGGCGCGGTTCCTCTTTGACCGTGAGCATATCATCCTCCAATACGGCGTGTACCGGTCCCATCACGCTGTCCTGTGTATCCAGGATCTCCTCACGGCTTTTGTGAAACATCTCCTGTTCCGACCTTATGACGTCTTCATGCGCCTCAAATGCCTTCCGAAAATCCTTCGGATCCTCCAGCCCGGAATAAATGCGTTCCTCAAAATCATACTGCGTGCCATAATAGATCCGGATCACCCCGTCATCATTGATCACGCCGGGATCAAAGCAGACATATTTTAACATCGGGCAACCATCCTTATTCCTGACATAACCAAGGTACTCATACCGTCCTGCCGGTGTGTCGCAGACCGCCACGCTGATTGGACCGAAATAACCGCCCACGCCGCATCTGCCGGACATGCAGTAATAAAGATAATATCTCCCGTCATTTCCCCTTACCACGTCCGGCGCATACATATATGGACGCTCCGGATAATCCGGATCCTGCTCGGCACGGTAGATCACCCCTTCGCACCGCCAATCGCTAAGATCTTCCACCGGTGCGGAATACACGGTATAATCCAGCATACAGAAGGTATCCCCGCCCTCCTGATCATGGGAACCGTAAAGATACACCCTTTCGCCAAACACATGCGGCTCACCGTCCGGTATGCACACATCGATTGGTAAAAATGGATTATAGACCTGTTTTTTCATAATAAATGTCCTGCCTTTAATAAATTCAATTTTTTATTTAATTCTGCCAGACGACATACTTTTTCAAAGGTATCCCGAACAAATCCTAATTCCTTCGCCTGCCTTCCAAGCGCAATACGGTCAAACTGCATCGTAATCAGTAACCCCCTTATTTATGATTGTTCGTAAATCCTCCGGCGCAAATAATTTCCACCGCTCATGCAGCACAAAACCTTCCTGTCTCTCATACAGATATGTTTTGCTGGCAGAAGATTTCTTTTCACACTCCTCAAAAAATGTATCCGGAAGCAAAAGCTCATCCTTAAAGGCTTCTAGGATGAATCCTGTCTTTTGATATAACTGTCCAAAGCCATATACTTCCAACGACTCCAAAAGCTTATCGCCATCAAGCCCCGGAATAAGAATAAGACAGCGTAATAATTCCTCAAGCCCGCCAATCTTTTCAAACTCAGCGATACAATCAACCACTGTACGCTCCAAAGAAGTAATCCGCACACCTGCTCCTGTCTCAGTAACACCTACACCGGATCTGGACATAAGCGGACAATAATTCACTCCGTCATAATAAAACGGACGCACTCTTTTCTCGGTGGTAAAATACAAATCATAAAAGACCTGATTCCCATAACCATAGAACTCAAACGCACTATGATGAGATACACATGCATCATCTGCCACCTTTGAAGCGATTTGAAACCGGTTTGGAATAGCCTGCTCCGTCTCCAAACTGATTACAGCATACAGATCCCTGCGTACTCTTTCTATATAACCCTTTTTTAGGTATTTTTTTATCTGCCATGCTGCGCTATTTTCCGAACCGGAAAGCTTCACCATGTCATTGTGGGTAAAGCAGCGCATCGCAGCCAATTCCTTGTACAATTTCATATCGAACCTCCGTCATTTTTAATATAGCGCAAAGCAGTTGTTATTACAATTGTTTTGTGCAAATCTAAAAATGACCATTTTAAAAAATACGCAAAACAGCGTTTTATTCGTTTTAATCCTTTTTATCCGTTTTAAACCTTTTTTATCCGTTTTTATCCTTTTTAATCCTTTTTAATCCTTTTTTATTCGTTTAGACCTGAATTTCGCCGTTTTTTTCTGTCACTTTTTTCACTCTCATTTACAAGCGCCCGTATTATAATCGTCCTATCCGGTGCATATTCAGTTTTGAATTGGGGAAATACTGTTTCCCCAATTCAGAAATCCGTTCCTTCTTCTATCCATTCCTTTAATTTCTTCTGAAGTTCCTTCTTATCAGGCAAATATAATTGATACTCGGACGCATAAATATTGGCATCATCCGGTAATGTAATTTCTACAAGGGCATCATCCTTTTCCTTGCACAACAAAATACCTACCGTTGGATTTTCCTCCGGCAACTTCTCATATCTATCGTAGTAATGTACATACATCAACATCTGACCCAAATCCTGATGTGTAAGTTTATCAATCTTCAAATCTATCAGTACATAGCACCGTAAAAGTCTGTTATAGAACACAAGATCCACATAATAGTTATCTTCCTTAAATGTAAATCGCTTTTGTCTTGCTTCAAATAAATAACCTTTGCCCAATTCCAACAAAAATTTTTGCAATTTATTGATAATTGCGGTTTCCAAATCAGATTCCACATATTTTGCCTTTTCATCTAACCCAAGAAATTCAAGAACAGTAGGCTGTTTTACAATATCCTGTGGCTTTGTTATTACATTTCCCTCAGACGCAAGTCGTATTATCTCATCCTTTTCTCTACTCAAAGCCAGTCTCTCATAGAGACTCGAGTTATATTGTCTTTGCAGTGTACGTTTTCCCCATGCCCCATTTGTTGCTTCTATTTCATAAAATTTTCTCTCATTTTCATCCTTAATACGCATCAATTGCAAATAATGAGACCAAGGAAGTGTAAATGGTGATTCTTTTTCAAAAATGCTAAACACTGTTTCGGATTTTTCTACAGCAAATTTCCGAAACACTGTTTCGGAAATTCTATCTTGGTAAGTAAGAAAAAATCGTCTGGCGTTCTCCAATGTATCTACCGAAAATCCTCTTCCATACTGTTCAGTCAACGCTTCTGAAAGCCTTTTTATCACTCGCTGACCATATTTCGCTCTACTTTCGCCTTGCTGCTGTTCTTCGACAATCCATCTTCCTATGGAATAAAATGTCATTAGTTGAATGATGTTAATCTGCTTTGCTGAAATTCCTCTTGCATACTCAACTAAATCTATTGAATTTTTGCACAGTTCATTCAATGACTTGTCCATTTCTATAACTTCTGACAACTGATTCTCCATATTTCAACCTCCAATTGAATTTATATGAAATGCTCCGTCTTTATCGCCGCTTTTTTAGCCGATAAGCCATTGCCAATATTTTTAGTTTTATGATTCGGTTCATCATCTTGTTCACTTTGAACAGGAGACTATTCCTTTGTCTTGAAATCATCCGACAGCTTACCTGTGCAGTCTGAACCCATACTCTTTCTTTAATCTCTCATAAATCTCAAAAGCTACCGGACAGATTTCTATCACATCTAATACACTA
>DLOQ01000028.1:7469-16672 GCA_002479655.1 Lachnospiraceae bacterium UBA7480 | reverse complement strand
TGGCAAAAACTTTAGGTTTAGGTATAATAGTATATAGAAAAATACTAATCAAAAGAAAAGAGATGTAGTTTATGAATTTACAGACAATGACAATTATTTTTGTAATAATATTTTTGCCTATAATTTTAATATCAACATATTATATACAGATGGAAGTAGATACAATTAGATTGCAATGTAGTTATGATACAAAGCTTATAGATGCAACAACAGATGCTTTATCAGCATTTGAAATAAATACAGCAAATGAAGATTTATCTTCTGTATCAGATTCGCTTAGAAGTATTATAGAAGCTTCTAATAATGTTCTTACAACAACTTTGGCTACAAATTTAGGAATGTCTAGTGCAACAAAATCAAAGATACTACCATATATTCCAGCAGTAGTATATACATTATATGATGGATATTATATTTATGCTCCAACTCAAACTCCAAAAGTTGTAACAGATCCAGATGGAGTATATGTAAGAGTAGGAGATCCAGGTGTTTTTGCGGCTGGAGAATATTATTCATATAATTATAATGGTGTAGAAAATGGTACTATTACTACTTCTGAAGAAGAAAGTAAGAGTAAGAGTCCAGTAGTGGATAGTAATTATGGAAAGATTTTATATTATACTTCTAACATCACTAAAGGGACTAATGTATCTTGTACAACAAATCCAAATAATAATGAAGCATATTTTTCTACAAAATATATTTTAAAATCTTTTGTTCCATATTCTATGAGATATAAAGGTAGTGATTATGATATTACAATAAATTATACTTTAGATAATTTCATTACAGTTAGTGGAACTATTAAAGAAGATGGAAAAGATGTTTATTATACTAAATCAGGATATTTAATAGATAAAAGTAAAATACAATTTGAAGGTGTTACTGATATAGATGCCCTATTGTCTGCTAGTATTGATAATTCAGATTCTTTAATTGAAAAGGATATAGTTAAAACTATTGTTATAACTGTTGAAGATGGTAAAAAAATTCGTATTACAAAAGATGAATCGAATACAGCATCTTCAGAATATTATACTGGAGAAAAAATAAATGATAATGAATCTGCCATGAAATATTATCTTAAGGCTTATTTATTTTCAGATTGGTTTTTAAGCAACTTTGGAAATTTAATGGAAAAACAGGCTAAAACAGATTATGATAATAAAGGAATTAAAATAAAATATAAGTCAGAAAATTTAGATGAAGCAGAATATTTAAATAATTCAATTTTTTATAATTTTTCAGATTCAGATAAAAAAATTTTTAAAAATACTTCAGGTGATTATGATTTAAAAAATTTTGATTCAAATTTTTATGAACATAAAAGAAAAGTAATAAAAAATTCTATACAATATAATTTAAATTTAGCAATGATAGTTTATAATGCTGGACAAGGTGATGAATATTATCAAATGCCTGTAATAACAGAACCAGAATGGGATAAATTGTTGTCAAATATTTCTATATTAACTTTTATGCAAGGATTGCCTTGTGGTATGAAAACATATAATAATTATGCAATTGTAACAAGTAAAAATAATGAACTTATGGCAAATGAGGATGAAATTTATTATGTTCCTATTTATACAGATGAAGATACAGATGGTGTTAGAACTTCTGAAGATTCTGAAGATAAGAAGAATTTAGATTTAAATACTGCTCACAAAATTGATTGTAAAGAATTATCTGATGTAATAAACGAATCAGGAATTTCGCCAAAATATTTTCAATCATTTGCATCAAGAGAAGTAAAATATGATAAAGTATGGAATTCTGATAAGAAAATATATGTATATGATCATGTTGTTAATAATTGTTATTATTGTATAGTAAATTCAAATTATGAAAGTCAATCTTTATCAGACCAATTGGAAAAAGCTAAACTAATATCAATTGCAAAAATAAGAAATAATACATATAAGTCTTGTGCTTTTTCTACTAATTATGGTATAAGATTTGATGATACATCAAGAACGTTGGGAACTGGATCTACAATAACTATTCCAAAAAACGTATATGAAATTGAAATAGTTATTGAAAACGCTGGGAAGGGTTCAGGTGATTATTTAGGAACTCTTTCAATAGAGATGGACTTAGATTCAGATAATAAACCACATACATATACAACAACCAAAGATTCTGAACAAACAATTAAATATTCAAATTTAAATCAAGTATGGAAAGAAAGAGAAGCTAAATTTACCTTGAATGAAGGTAATGATGTAAAAAAAACTACGAGTGAAGGTGTACAATACATTTCTCCAGAAGTTAAGTTAGTTTCAATAACATACAAATACAAATAAAAATAAAAAAAATGGTTAATATAAAATTATGAAGAATTTTAAATATATATTAACCATTTTTTTATTTTTATTTTTTTAATATGAACTCATAGACAATATACATTTCTTCCGCATACAGTTCCTTATCCCCGGTCTCTATTTCATAGCTTTCAAGTGTCTCATCCGAAGCGTATAAAGACAAGAGATACTTTTCTCCCCGTCGGAAGGAAGCATCAGCGCCGTCTCTCTGCGCCTCGCCTTCTCCGGCGCAGCGGAAATATACCCTCATCCCCTTTTGGAAGCCATCGTCCCCATCCTGCAAAACCACTGCTTCATAGTATATTTCCCCTTCTTCCGTCAGCATACGGCCTAAAATCTGAACTTCTGCCTGATATAGATCCGGTATTTCTGCCGAATTCATCTCTTCCGAATCACTCTCTTCCGCCTCAGGTTCCGCCCCTGCGCCTGACTGGTTGTCGCGCTCGGATGTAAGCTCAGGACTGTTCCATGCGGCATCCTGCGACATCGGAACCTCTGCCGCCCCCTCCGCGCAGTCATCTCCGGTGCTCTTCCCTTCTTCCTCCATCGTCGGTGCGGCAGTCTCGCTCGCAGCTTCCTCATTATAATACTCATTCTCAGGTTCACAATACATAGAAGGGTCATCTCCCACATCCATTGCGACGCAGTCGCCACCGGTGCCGCCGGTGGCACCGTCAGCGGCGAATCCTGCTGCTTCGTTCATCATCCCGCTCTTATTTCCTTTGGATAGGATGAGCATGGGTACAACCGCAATCACGAAAAGGATCGCAGCCGCTCCCGTAACCACTGCCGGCATCCATCTTTTATAAAAAAGCCTTCTTCGTCCGACGGTCACAGCCTTCTCATTTTTTACTGTCCCGGATACGGGTGCTTCTGCTGCTTCCGATACTTCCGTTGCCCCCAATGCTTTTACTGCTTCTGATACTTCTGCTGCTTCCGTTGCTTCCGCAACCGTCTCCGCCGCTGCTGCGGCTTTTGGAAGCTGCACCTCGATACGGTCCCAAAGATCCGGCAGCTCTGAGTCGATCATCTGACGATATTCTTCTTCAAAATTCTTACTCATATCCGCACCTCCTTAACCGCTTGATTCCTTCCTGATAACGCCAGGTCACCGTCCCCATGGGGATATCCAGCAGCTCAGCAATCTCCTTAAATGTCATTTCTCCTAAAACCTTCATATCTATGATGCGCCGCTCCTCCGGCTTTAACTTCTCCAGAGCCTCTTTCAGACTGAGATTTGACACCACCTGTTCTTCCGGCGTCTCCGCAGGTCTCTCAGATCCGCTCCCCATCACGTCTTTTCTTACGCCTTTTTCAGCATTATGATCTGCTCCGCACCCATCCATACCATGATCTGATCCAGCTTCCATTGTTCGGTCAGCGTCCGTGTCACGATCGGCAGCTGTTCCGGATCTTATCCCGTAGATCATCTGTTCCGGATCCTCCATCGGGATCTCCCGGCGGCATTTCCTCAAATGATCGACCGCCATATTTCTTGCAATCGTTGCAAGATATCCTTTATGCCCGTTGCCGGGACGGTATTTTGGCGCAAAAGACCACAATTTCACAAAGAAATCGCTGGTGATATCTTCAGCGTTTTCCTTATTTCCCACGATTCCATAGATCACACGGTAGATATACGGCAGATATTCCACATAGATATCCTTCAGCCCCATCTGATCTCCATGGCATATTCTTTTGATACAACCTTCGAATTCCGCCTCTGTCACATTGATCCTCTCTGCCTCTCCAACATAGATACGATTGAGCGGCACTATTTTTATGGCATTTTTTAATTTTTCTTATTTTAACACAAAAAAACAAACGACTTCACAATGGGCATTTGTTTTCTGCGTTTATTATTTAAATGATATAATAACCCAGAACGGCACGGCGGGTTATGTTTGCGGTAAAAAACATTTATTGGTTTCTTCGGTTCAGTTCTTCCCGCAGACTTATGATTTCTTCAGTAAGTTTTGCGATTTCATCCGCTTGCTTTGTGACCTCTTGCTTCAAATTATAATTTTCTTCCATGATTTTTATACGCATTCCGCCCACCTCCTGATCGTTTTTTACTGTCTCAACCATTCTGTGAATCTCACGCAATTCCTCATTTACTGCATTCTCATAGGTCGTTTCTTCCATATAATGAAGCATCTGTTTTAGCGCCGCGCTAGGAATCCCCTCTGTTCCTTTTGTGTATAGAAGCAGGGTGCTTGCACCGTCCTTGTATTCCATCTCCGGCAGTTCTACACATTTGTTTTTTATGGTATAAACCATGCGGTTCTGACCAAACGGATCATAGGACATGATCATAATGATAACAACATTCTTCAGATGATCATAGTCCGCGCCGGAGTTTAAGCTTCTTGCGGCAATCTTACCGTGGTAAAATCGCATCCTGCGCGGTAATGCCTTTTTATCTGCTATGCTGTCATTGCGATCGGGTTCAATATCATAGACAACTGCCCGTTCTTCCCCATGATCCTCTATCTCCGGCTCTGTATAAACATCCAGCCTCGCACCGTGCAGATTGGAATCCGAACCATATAACACCTTCTGCGCCGTGACGGACAGATGCTTAAACTCTCTGCCAAAAATCGTTTTCAAAATGCTTTTTACAAACCGTTCCCCGATTTCCGGATAAGTCACCATCGTCCCGAACAGAAAATCATCTAACAGATCCATCTCCCGGAGCGTCTTCCTCCCTGTCTGCAGCTCCGACGTTGTTCCCGCCATTATATCATTCGCGGCTTTCTTTGTTACTTCTTTCGCTGTTCCCTTTACTGCTTCTTTCCTAAAATGTTTTTCTTTCATACTGTACTCCTTTCGTATTTTGCGGAAAGAAGTTACTATATGATATCGAAAACATTTCCTATCATGCCATTCACTGCAATCCGCTATATTTTGTTTATTCATACAGGGATTGTCAACCGAAATGGCAGATATCACATCATTAGATGTTTCCCAGATATGTAGCGTCATTGTAACAGATGTTACAATTTGTGTCAAGCAAATCGAATCAAATTTAGCCATGGGAAATTCCTGCCTGATTTCACTTGATTTTCGTATTTTACACGCTATAATTAAAATATCGGGATGTAAATGCCCGAAATACAGCAGCAAAAGGGAAATTTATGCCAACCGGATTAACCCGCTTATCTGCCATTGAATATGAGAATATCGTATATGGAAAAATGACGCCTGCCATGGCTGCCGATTATCTGCGAAACGGCAGCATCATTATGCGGAACTTTGCCGACAGCTTAAAAGAAATGTATACTGCGCCCGACCTGACTGCACGTCTGACAGACTTTTTTCTGACAGCTACTCCGGGCGCCTCTTCACAATCGATTTCTAAAAAAATCCGCAATTGGATCTCCGGGAAAAACCGTCCTTCCAATAGAGATGACATCTTCCGAATCGCTTTTGCCCTGCAGCTAAGCGAACAGCAGCTCAACTATCTGCTGTGCCTCTGTACGGAATATTGTATTCAATATCGGGATAACCGTGAAATCATCCTTGTATGGTTTCTGCGCAACGGCTACAGCTATCAGGATGCCATACAATTTTATTTCACGCTGCCGCCGATCCGTGAATTGAATCTGGCCAGAACCAAACGGACATCACATCTTACACATGAATTACAGGCTGAATTTCAGGTCATATATACATTGGACGACTTGAAAAACTGCTATATAAAGAATCTGAATAATTTTGGCGCTATGCATCTGCGCGCCTATTATTATTTTGAAAAATTCTTAAACCAGCTCATTCACCCGACTCCCTGCTGGGAAAGCGATACAGAGTCGGATTACTCTTTAGAAGCCGTAATGAATATTTATCTTTCCATGAATGTTCCTTCCGGCAGAAAACGGACAGATTACAGCGTCGTCCAGAAGCTGTTAAAGCAAAACTGGCCCAATACGACCTCTATTAAAAATATCCGCAATCATAAAGAAGACATTCCCCGTAAACTGTTACTGTTACTTTATGTCGTAACGGAAAACGAAATATCAGACCCCGATGCTTACCGGGAATTGGATGAAGACTACACCCCTTTGGAAGAACGGGTAGAATATCACTGGTGGACGTTGAACGCCATTTTAGACGACTGCGGCATGGCGCCTTTAGACCCCCGCAACGCAGCAGACTGGCTGATCCTTTACGCCATTTCCTGCAACGCGGAAGAATCCATGAGCGAACGATTAGAGCAAGTAATCGCCTATGTGTTTGATACATAGGCGATCATCTCATTCACATAAAACATTTCTATCAACGCAGTTCATCGTTCAATCGGTGCATTTCCAATCACATAAGCGTCATCCCATTCACGGTCACTATTTCGATAATAACCACCCAAATAATAAAAGTTGTTCTGATTATTAATCGGCTCCGACAGCTCTATATCGCTCATACCCAATTCCATAGTCCCATAATTTTCTATCTCTCCATGCACTGTGAATTTGAACTCATCCCAACCGCTTATAGAAACATACCCTTCATTATGCAGCGATGTTTCGTTAAGAAGCGACAGGTTAGACAACTCACTTATAAATCCGCCATCCGGTGCAACATTTATGGTGCAATTTGACAGATCCAGATTTCTGTCCGCGTTTCGGAATACGCCTGTATCAATACACAGACTACAGTCTGTCAGCTTCATATCCGAACCCGTGTAAAAATATGACTGTCCGCCTTCTTCAGAAAGTGTGATACTGCTTCCGCGGATACTCATCGTGTTGCAGGACGGCGGCATCGCAAATACGCTTTTATTTTGCAGTATGATCTCGCTGCCAAACACTTCCAGAGAATCTATATCATCAAATGTCAATCCGGCTTCATTCTCCAAAAGGAAAACAGCGCCGTTCAATTTGATATTGACTCCCCAACCATATATGATAGAACTGTCCAATGTTAAACTTCCGTTCTCATCCACAATTAAATTGGAATTTCCCTTCATATAGATCTGCGCGTCTTCACGCAGCGTGATGTTATTTCCTTGCAGAGAAGCATACTCTTCCAGCATAATAGCATTTCCATAATCTATGATTGCCGCATCATCCGCCATAGTCAGCGAGCAACCGTTATCAATAAACAGCTGCTTTCTTATCGTCAGATCCGTATGCGCGCTGATATTTCCCCTGACATACACTGCTGTTATTTTTGAATCTTCCAATGCTGCCAGAAGCTCCTCTTCATTTGTTACCTCCGCCGTTTCTCCCACACCTTCCGGTTCATAAAGAGATTCATGATATACTTTAATATCCGCTTCGGAAATATCATATTGGCCGCTTCCGTAATAGATGCCTGCTCCTTCCGGATCCACATTGGCGCCGCTTTGTACCTGAAAGGTTCCGTAATTGATAAGCACCTTATTATTAAAACAGCCGCCACGTTCAATCACAATTTCTCCTGCGTTGTTGATCCAACTGTTATTGCGCATATTTGCGGATTCTTTGACGGTTACCACACCTCCGGTCTTATTCCAGAATCTGCTGTCATTTTGAATTTCAAATCCGAGTTCCTGACCCTTTACTACGACATTTCCCATATTGATCATATGTCCGCCGATCAAATAGAAATCGCAACAGTTTAAATCTCCCATATTCATAAACAAAGAGTTTTGCCAGAAACGGCTTATATCATCAACATCCATCGTACCAAAATTGATCACCGCGCTTTCATCTTGAACCCATAAAGCGGATATCCCATCTCCTCCCGCCATTTTAAGCACATGATTGTTAATGACGGTTCCTCCGTTTCGTACACCCAGATTCCCTTCCAGCGTACCATTGTTGATCAGAACGGCTCCTTCTAATGTAAACTCTTTCTGCATCGTCTTTACCGTTACGCCTTCCGAAATACGGACAGGGGCGAAAAATATTACGTTCTCCTCCAAGGTAAGATCCGCATCAATACTGACCGGTCCGCCCGCTTCGATCGCGCTCTGCAATGAGGCATGATCCGTAACGGAACATACATCATTTCCCTCAAAAACAGTTTCAGGCAATGTGAGCCCATGTTTCATCGATATTTCACCATTTGGGGCGCTGACAAGGCAGTTTTCGTCTTCCATCCATACAAATCCGCCGCCCAGCCAGACTCTACCGCCATCCGCAGCATAGATCCTCATGACATCTCCGAACACCCTGAGATAACGGGACTCCATATCCAGAGTCCCTTCCACACGCAGATGACCGTTCTCCGCAATGGTCAGACTGTCCGGATACCAGATCGTATCTGCTGATAATAAAACCGGTTTGGTTATGACTGCTTCTCTGTTTACAAAACTGTTATTGCAATCCATGATCACCGATTCAACGGAATCATCTTCCATCAGGCTTTGAAATTCCTCTTCATTGCCACTTGTAAATCTGACCGCATTGTCAAAAATGTGGGGATCTGAATAATCAACAGGGACATCGGACACATGATTTTCACTCGGAGCATCCACTCCCGTATTCTGACCATCAACCATGACGGCATCTTCCCTTGCGGAACGGTTTATCCATATGGCAGTTATCACCACGAGGAAGACGACTGCAATGCCCGCCCCGAAAATAAACTTCATTTTCTTATCGGGACCAATCAATGTTTCCACAAAGCTTGCAAAATCATTTTTCTTGCCCGGCTCGGATACCGTTTCAAGGTCACTCTCCTGCCCGGTCTGTATTGCGTCAGCCTGTGCCGCCGCATCGTCCTTCTGCTCTGTTTCGTTATCCGTCTTAATATTCTCCATGACGGTTCTCGGCGCCGCAGCAGACGCCGTATCTGCGGCAGGTGTCGTATTCCCGGCAGGTGTCGTATCCCCAATAGTCGCCGCATCTCTGGCAGCATCCTCACCGCTGTCTTCAACCGGCTGCGCGTAAATAGCGG
>DLOQ01000028.1:0-7449 GCA_002479655.1 Lachnospiraceae bacterium UBA7480 | reverse complement strand
ACAGGGCTTTCTCTATTCCGGGAGAAAGTTGGATCCCCAGCTTGCTCGGCAAAAGCAGTTCATCCTCCGTAATGCGGTCTAATGCCTGCGGCGGAACTTTCCCTGTCAGACCATAGTAAATCGTCGCGCTGAGGGCATAGATATCTGTCCATGGTCCCTGTCCCTTCTGCTGATATTGCTCAATCGGCGCATATCCATGTTTCAGAGCGATCGTCATGGTTTCCGTTCCTCTGGACGCTTCTCTGGCGCAGCCAAAATCAAGCAGACGGATCTTACCGTTTTCAAGCATCAGATTATCCGGAGAAATATCTCTGTGGATCAGACCATTCTCATGAATAATGGAAAGCGCATGAAAAAGCGGCTCCACCATCGGGAACAGTTCTTCAGCCGGGATCTTTCCGCCTTTTTTCTCCAACAGTTCACGGAATGTGATGCCTTCTATATATTCCATAACAATATAGGCTGTATTATTCTTTTCAAAAAAATCACGCACGTTGACAATGACCTGCTGTTTATCCAGCCGCGCCATAACCTGCGCTTCTCCCAGAAACTTTTGTTTTCCCCGTTCAAAGCTCTTCGCGGAAGGTCCGATAAAATTTGTAACTTCCAATGACGCCGAGGCATTTCTCGTAGCACGGTCAACCGGATAATATTCTTTGATTGCAACTTTTAATTCCAATCTCAGATCACATCCGATATAAGTAATTCCAAATCCACCCTCACCCAGAACGCGTCCGATCAGATAACGATCCATCAGAACCGTTCCCGGAGGCAGATGATGCGGGGAAGGGATATAGGTGCCTGAAGTCAGTCCGCAGACAGAGCAGCTTTCCCCTTCCGGCACCGGCGTCATGCAATAGGGACAATAATTCTTACTCATGAGCCTCTCTCCGTTTCTTCATTATAAATAATATAATTCATTTTTTAAGTTTTCTCAATAGCCCATTTTTGTCAAAGCAGGCATATTGCGGCAATGATTGCGATAACTGCCACCACTCCCCCGGCAATGAAAAACGGCAGAAAATTTTTCTTTTGCTTATCCGGGGCAGCATTTTCCTCAACAGGATGTGAACTATTATCAACAGCCAATCCCTGCTGCTCCTGTTCCTGCTGCTCCTGCTGCTCCTGCTGCTTCTGCTGTTCTTCTGATATCTGCGGCCTGAGAGCGCCCGCTTTTTCCAGACGGGACGCAAGCGTTTCCATATTCTGCGGTCGGACAGACGGCTGCAGCGATAATCCCCACATAAGTATCTGCTCCTGTTCCGGCGAAATCGAAACATCCCATGCCGAAGGCGGCATCAAAGGATCCGGCTGATTATCAAACGTAGTTGTCAACCGTTCCGGCGAAGCAGGCGGGATCTTCCCTGTAATGCAATAATATATCGTAGCGCAGAGCGCATACAGATCCGTATAAGGTCCCTGCCCCCTTGTCTGATATTGTTCAATCGGTGCAAAACCCGGTTTCAATACGACCGTCATGGAACGGCCGTCTTCCAGAGAACGCGCGCAGCCAAAATCCAGCAGCTTCAGATTTCCATCCGGCATCAGCATAATATTATCCGGCGCGATATCCCGATGCAATACCCCCGCCTTATGCAGACTATCCAGATCATACATCAACGGCAAAACCTTAGGAAGCAAAGTCTCTACAGGGATCCTCTCCTGCTCCTGCATGACCTGATAAAGCGTCGCTCCTTCCAGATATTCCATGACCATATACGCAGTCCGGTTCGCTTCAAAATAGTCCATAACATGCACAATGGAAGAAAGATGCGATACAGCCCGCAGCATGCTCGCTTCACTTAAAAAGCTCTGCATTCCATGCGCATAGATCTCTTCAAATCTCTCCTGCGGCCTTATAGAAGAATCCGGCATCCTCTGCGGCTGGCATCGCGTAGGAAAATACTCTTTTATCGCCACCAGCCGTCCGGAATTCAATTCTTTTCCCACATAAGTAAGGCCGAACCCACCTTCCCCTTTCACGATGCCGAATAAAAAACTATGCCCGTTTTTACTTCTTAGTACTGTTCCGACAGGTAAATGGTGGGACGGTGCGCTTACCTCAATATTGTTGCCGCAGTCCGGACAAAATTTTATCTCCCTGTTCAATTCTTTCATACAGTATGGACAAAACTGTTCCGACATCCTAATTGCCTCCCTTTTGCGCTAAAACAAATGATTCCGCATCCGATCCTAAGCTAAACCGCTCTCCCGGTCTGATCTGTACCGCCTGGCCCGAAGGCAATTTTTTCCCTGCCGAAAGAAATGTCCCATGGCTTGATCCCAGATCCTTTATCCATATTTTTCCGTTGTCATACCAAACCTGACAATGCTTGCTGCTGACCCCTGCTGTTGCCGAAGGGAATACTACATTACATGCATCAGAATTCCGTCCGAGTGTCAAAGAAGAGTTCTTTCTTATCATAAAACGTCTTCCTTCCAAGGCTCCGGATAAACCTTGTAAACGATAACCGGAATCATCTGAATCAGAAGGGCTCGGAACCGGTGCCAGCCTTTCCGGAACCGTTGTTGCACCTATATTTTTTTCAACATTTTCCGACGGACTGCTTTTCTTCTTATTCTTTGTCAGACATATGATAACAACAATAACAATAAGCAATACGACCGCACCTGCCACACCTGCCACGATCCCCATGTTTGATGACGTTTCTTGCGCAACAGCTTCAGACTCCATTGTATATGGAACACTGTGAAGTTTTAAAAGTGTGATCACTTCGTCAATATTTACGGCATAAGTCGCTTCTTCGTCATCTGCATTTTTGACTCCCCATGTGCTGATACCAACTGCCGCGCCGTTTTCATTTACAACAGGACCACCAGAGTTACCATGTGCAATCGTAACATCGGTTTGTATATTACGCACGCCGGTTCCTGATGTTGTTGTCAGACGGCTGATAATGCCGGAAGTAAATGTCAGATCCTTCAACCCCCATTTTGTTACGGAATCTACAAGAATGTTATCAGCGATCCCCGGAAATCCCAACGCATATACTTTCGAACCTACCATATCTGCTGTAGGAGAACAAAGCTGTAGGGCACGCCTTTTATCCGTGGGTTCTTCAAGTCGAAGCACCGCAACATCAGCCACTTCATTGTAATCGACTACATAGGCTTCTACATAATCATCTGAATCATAATAAACACGGATATAACTTTTCAGCGCATATGTCGTTCCATCCTCATCCGCATAGGAAGTATACTGTCCCGCGCCATAATATAAATAGTCAGCGATCACATGATGATTCGTGACCAGATACTGCGGATCTTCTCCTTCATTTCCGACAAAAAATCCGCTTCCATGCGCTACTCCCACCTCTGTTCCATCAAGAGAAACGTATTCACTGACTACAACAACACCGTTTTTGGCATCTACATACCCCGCAGTATTTGAATTGACATCTGCATTTGAATTTACATTTTTAACAGAGCATCCTGCACAGCACATAGCAAATGACAAAATGATGCCCATAAACAACCCCATGTATTTTCTTTTACCTGCTTCTTGATTGTTTTTTCTAAACTTAGTATCCATACGTTCCATGACCTTCCTTTCCCTTTCAACATTTTTGTCAAACAGTAATCCACACTGCCGCGGCAGTATTATTATCATTATCCTCATCTGCCCGTTTTTCCAGATGACATTTCATCCGCCCAAGCCAATCCTGCGGAGATTCTGATACCTGCAATTCCGTTTCCATCTCATTCTCGTAAACATATTCCCAGAAGCCATCCGTACATAGCAAAAAGGCGTGCTGTCCCAGTGAAAGCTCCTGTTCTTCGGCATCCGCGCTAAAATTGCTTTCCTGCCCCAATGCCCTGAAAATATTGCTTCGATCCTCATGAAATCGAATCTCTTCCTGTTTGATCTGTCCCATCAATACCGCCAACTGCGATGAACTGTGGTCACGCGTTTGAAAAACAAGCTTTCCGTCTATAAAATGATAAAGCCGTGAATCTCCCGCATGCGCCCACTGTACCCGATCTTTTTCTATTGCCAGAATAACAACTGTTGTTTTCATTTTACAAACAGGAGTCTGCAGGGACAAAATTTTACGATGTGCCGCCTGTGCCAGTTCACATAAAGAAGCAGGCGTTGCCATCCCATTCCAGCCATCTAAGATCAACTTTACAGCCTCTCTGGACGCAATTTCCCCGCCGCCGTGTCCTCCAAGTCCATCAGCCAGCACCACACATAAATGTTCTTCATCAATTTTTTTATAGTCTACACTGTCCTCATTGTACGGTCGTCCTCCGGTATCCGTGCTGCTCGCATAACAAATCAATCCGTCCCACCTCCTTTTTGCATTATGTACAACCAATAATAACCGCGGTATAGTTATCCTGATTGGTATATCCTTTTTCCTGTATCGCTTTCCGTATCTCTTCTGTTGCCTCTTCCGGCGCCGCGTCCAAACACCTTCTCAGTTCATCATTATCCAGCGCGTTATACACACCGTCACTCATTAAAAGCAGTTTATCTCCTGCAATCAATCTGATCGGTTCTACGGGAAAATCAATATACTCCAATGTCTCCATTCCCAAAAAACTAACCAGACCGCTCCCCCTTGTATCGCTATATACTTCCGATAAAGGGATCACGCCATTGATGGCATCTAACGCCAGCTTGTTTTTATAAACATGCTCTCTGTTAAGCTGCATCAAAATACCATGTCGATACAAACAGATCCTGCTGTCGCCTATTGACAGAAATGAGAATGTACTCTCGCGCACAAGCCCCATAACGAGTGTTGAACCGCTTTTTCGAAAACCATCCGGTCCAAGCAGCTTATTTACGCTTTCAACTGCACATTGCGCCAGCATAAGCAGCTGCTGCTCAGGCGTACACTTTCCCTGATAGAGACAAAAATTGTCTAAAACAGATTCCACTGCCGCAGTACTCACTTTATCTCCATCTGAAAGTCCGCCCATTCCGTCCGCTACTACTGCCAATAATCCATGCGTCTGCATCAAAGATTCATCTGACACCCCGAAACAGTCCTGCTGCCCGGAACGTTCACCCTGTTCATGCAGCTTACCGATCTGAAGAGTTTCCACCGGCTTTTCTGTCAATGGCAGATCCGCTTCCACAGACGGCGCCTTCTTTCCTTTTTTCTGCCTGGCGCGGGTCCACCGCAGGTAAATAAGCGCAAGCACTAACACGCCCATTAATATTCCCGCCGCTATAAACAGCGATGTACTGACTTCCGTAGCGTCGCCAGGGATATCCGTACTTTGTTCTGTCTGCTCTTCTACAACCTCACCTAATTCATCTTCTAATAAACTGTCCCGTATCATATCAATCCTCACCCCAGACAAATTTCTCTCCGCACAGACCTACAAACATCAACTTTGTCGTCCCTATTGTGATCAGGTCATAATTTTTAATTTCAACACTGCCGCCAATGACAGGCGTGTCATTTACCAACAGGACATTTTTACCCTGCTCATGCGCAATATAGAATTTTCTTGTCTGCGGTATGTATGTGATATTTGCGTCTCTCTCCGCTGAAATGGTATTATCTCCGCGGATACAGATATCACCAACCTCTCTTCCTATGTAATTATATCCGGTATGGATCCGATAATCGGTTCCCCGGCAGGGACCTTCTACCGCCACCAGCCAGCCAACCACAGGCAGCGGCGCGCCCACAGGCGTAGACGTATCTACAAACTGCGTCTTACTCATGGATTCTGCTACCCGGTTTTTAACCTGCGGAGCCTCCGTTGGTACAAAATCACCGTAATTCCCATAATTATCTGTTTCACCCACATCCGTTGTTTTTCCGATCCCGCCGTAATTTGCATTACCGTCCGCAACATCCGCAAAAGGATCCACCGTTGGGGAAAAACTTCCCGAACTGCAATAAGGACAGCTTTCATATCGATTGCCATCATAATAATGCCCTTTAGAACAACTAATGATTTTTTGTCTGATCTCTGCCATACTGATCTCCTCCATTTTTCTTAAAATTTAATTTTAGTAAAATACTATTAAAAAACTATTATTTGAAACATATTACTTCTGTTTCCGAGATAAAACCTTGTGCCTGCGGCAACAGGCTCAGGATAATTGGGCGGAAGCTGCTTGCCATCCGCAAGATACGTGCCATAACTGGATCCCAAATCAACCAGCATCGGCATTCCCTGCTGCCAGCGAATACAGGCATGCCGCCTGCTGATACCTGCTGTTCCTTCCGGCATCCTTACCGCGCACATACTTTCCCTGCCAAATACGATCTCATTTCCACGGATCGGGTAAGTCTGTCCCTGCAGCGGTCCCGCAACGCATTGTACCGCAAGATGTCCCTGCTCCGGCGCGGAAGCGCCGCCTCCCGGATATCTTACATATGCCCCTGCATTTCCTATTCCTTTGGGATTCGCTCCATACTGGTTATTCCCCGGCTGGCTGTCCNNTCATATGACCAATAATATCCATCCGATGACCGGTATCCAGCAGATGAAATACCACCAGCCGCTTCTGCCGACATCATGAAAGCGTCTCCAACAGACTGCTAAACTGGGAATAAAAATGCCTAAAAGAAAAATTATCAACATTATGAGCCCAATTTCGGTAAACGAAAAAAGAAGCAAGCCGGCCATCACAACGAATTGAAATAACTTAAAAAGCCAAAATTCACTGCGTCTGGCACGACCATCAAATTTCGCATAATTAATAAAGACATGTTCAACGGCATCCATAAATTTCATACTCCGGCACCCCTCCTTTACGTAAAATTTTGATTGATATCTGGAATCATTCTATCATTTGTATTTTTTTTATCGTCGAAGTAATTTCCGCATCAGTATATTGTCTGATATATCATTGACTATTTGAGGGAATATGCTATCATACTATCAGTGGCAGACCCTGCCGCGAAGCAGACTATGAAAGGATATGCATCATGGAAATCGAACGTAAATTTTTGATAAAGAAACTTCCTGAAAACTTAAAAGATTATCCGTTCTACATCATCGAACAGGCGTACCTGTGTACCGATCCGGTCGTCAGAGTCCGCAGGGAAGATGATGAATATTATATGACCTATAAAGGAAAAGGCCTCCTCGCAAGAGAGGAAGCCAATCTGCCGTTAAACCAGTCCGCCTATGAACATTTAAAAGAAAAAGCGGACGGCAATGTCATTTCAAAAACACGCTATCTGATCCCCGATCCGGACGGCGTCCATACCATTGAGTTGGACGTATTTGACAAGCCGTTTGCCCCGCTTGTCTTAGCGGAGGTGGAATTTGAAAGCATCGAAGCCGCTGACGTCTATCAGATGCCCGGCTGGTTCCGGGAGGATGTTACCGACCAGCCCGCCTATCATAACAGCAATATGAGTAAGCGCTCCCTTTAATTCCCATGCCTTTTCGCACTCTGCAAACTTTGTGCCGTAGGCACAAAGTTGCGTGTGAAACTTAGTGTTTCTA
>DLOQ01000116.1:7338-30030 GCA_002479655.1 Lachnospiraceae bacterium UBA7480 | reverse complement strand
TTCATGTCTTAGTACGAATCCCTGCCTGTTTTTATTCAAGATTGCAAACGAACGGAGTGAGTTTCGCAATTACCTAAAAAGTCATTATTTTCTTTTACAAGCTCCGCACATCTAAAGATTTTTTCAATCCAGACGGTTGACTTTCATCGCAATGTAAGCACAAAATCATGAATATTTTTTTATTATACCACATTCATAAGATCATCGCTCCAAATATTTTCGTGTCAATCGATACAACATATACATTCATATCTGAAATTGCCGGGTAGTTTCCGCGACAATCCGGCACATTAATTTACCGGATGATTCTTTTCAAAATCAAGCTTTGCGCATTTTGTGTTTATTTTCTTTCCGTTCATTTGAACATCATACACCACTTCTTTAATATAGGATTTATAAACCGAAAAATAATTCTGTATGAGAAAAAATAGTTGTATTTTTAGTTTATCATCTATTTGCGCCGCTTTACTCTTTGCCAGATTCAGATTATCATCTATAAATTTCAAATTGTCCCGTGTTAAACCATCAATTTCTGAAATCCTCTGATTGTTTTGTTTAATGTTTTCTGACAGCGATAGAATTTCATTGTACCAAGCTTGTTCTTGCAAAGTTAATGAATCTATAGGATTTTTAATCTGTGAGTTTTTTATTGCTATCTGGTTTTTATAATTTATATTAAATTGCTGCAAATTTGATTTTTCATCAAACAACGGTTTAGTTTGATCTGCCCTATTTAAGGCTGCAACAAGATAATCTAATGCAATCCGACATTCTCCATCTATAATTAAAATTTCTTTCTGAATATCCATAGCAACTTTTACAAGAATACCATAGGTTTTTATTTCACACATTTGGCAATTTTCGCATTTGCTTCTGTCTTCAAAAATATCAGAGTTAAATTTAATATTATTTATAGAAGAAACAAATTCCCCATAAAGACGCATAAAATCATTTTTCATTTCTATAAAGTCGTCATTTTTATATAACAAATTTGCAATGGTATACAAAAAATTTTCCAGTTGGTTATATGTATTCGCAAGCACTGACCGTTCTTTTTCTATTATTCTATTCAGGTTATCTTCCACCTTTAAAGAAGTTTGAATACGGTTGTTTTCAATATTTAATTTTGTTTGTAATTCATGAGCTTCTTTTTGGTTTTTGTCATTATTCTTTATTGTACAAAAAAATGTAACCACAGCAATCATTCCCGCAATCAAAGAACCAATGATCCCACCCGCAAAATTAAGCAAATCATTTCCGTTTGCGGTTTTATAAGCAACAAGGCAATTAAACAAGCAGAAAACTCCTAAGCAAAGAAACAGCGCCAACTCTATTATAAGTATAACCATAACTACTTTTGAATGTTTGTCTTTCATAAATCCTCCTTAAAATATCCCAATTCCTTAGAATCGCGCTTTATTTATTTGTTTATTACATTTTTCCAAAATGGAAATCAATTTCCTTACTGCCTCTGTAATATCATTTGCCAATACAAGCCCTATCTCATCAAGCATTACGGAAACTAACGGATTCTTATCTTTTGTCGCCTCCGCCGCAATATCAATCGCCGTTTTGAATATTTCTTTTATAATTTTTTCATATGAATTACCGTCCGATGCATACACAACTTGCCCAGAACTTGATTCCATATAAATGGGTGATCTCCACGGATAGTTTTTCCTGCAATATTCCAACAGATACTCTTGCAAGCACTCATAGCTTGTATGGCATACGCCATTATTATCATGCCAAAAAATTGTTCGTGGCATTTGCATCAAAAATTAGAAGTCATCTCTCCAATATGATTATCATATAGGGGATACGGCATCCGATTATAATTTGAAGTCTGCATAGTATTGGGTAAAGGATATGTAATTTTATGCAACAATGGACAGTTTGTACAATCTCCCATGCATCTATATCTACCATGGGTTTGTATATAATTATTATGCATATTTCCAACATCTTCTCTTTCTTTAGCCTCATATCAATTTATCAGTTAAAACTATGATGTCAACTAAATCAGTACAATTTCAAGGCAAAAGGATCACAACATTGATCTCAATATTTATCAATTCATTCTCATCATAAACAAATCTTAAATTCTTGTCTATCTTAATCGCAATGCATATAATCTTTCCAACAGTTCCGTTATTGATAATAGCCCTTTTCGTCCAGTTCTCCAAAGCAAGAATTACACGAATAGTTTTTTGTTTCTACAAGTTTTTTAGTATTAGGCTGGATTTCAATCACCCTGTTCACAATCGGTATTGATCTGCAATGAGTGACCATTATTATTCCTAATTCTGGTTTGTCACGATATATTCTGGTCAGAACATTGGAAAACAATCGCACATTATTATAATCCAGATTATTTAAAGGTTCGTCTAATAAAAGCAAATCACAAAAACTGTATCTGATAAGATTTGTCATAATATTCGTCAGTTTTTTTTGACCGCCACTCATTTTTTTTATATTCATCGTAAGATACTTAAGTGCCTTACATTCCTTATCCCCCAAATCATTCTTTCCAAGCTTTAATTTTCTTGCCAGTTTTTTGCTCTTCCCATCTAGCTGAACACCGCCTTCGAGGTCAAAACAATCCTGAACATCGAAGTTCGTAATGAAATCATAAATATACTTTTCTTTAGATTTTTTAAAATCATAATTTACTGCCATCAAGAAACAATCCAATACAACATCAGATTCAAACTCATCATCTTGCGATATATAACATACATGCTTCCTAAAAATTTCACTTTCGAGTTCCGAGTTTAAGATGTCATGTTTGCCCTTATATAAGATGCTATCAGCTGAGTAATTAATATCAGAATAATTAAATAGGTCTCCAATAATTAATTTAATGACAGTTGACTTTCCACATCCATTTGGTCCCGTCAAAAGAATTACATCCCCTGAGTTCACCGTGAAAGATCCACCCTCTATTTTCTTCTGAGTGCTAATGGAGATATTCATATTCTGAATGTTTAATAATTCCATCTTCTCAGCTCCTTCTATATTTTTTCATATCAATCAAAAAACTCACTATACTTTCAATTCCTATAATAAAAAACGGAAATTCAAAATATAATCTTGCTAAAATGCTGTTCATATTAACAAAATTCATAAGTACATACAAAGACAAACCTACCGGAATAACCGCAAAAACAACTTTCTCAAACAACGGCCAAAGAACAATCCATTCCTTTTTCATTCCCTTTAAATAACAACGTTTTAACCGTTTTTTCGACTTTGAAAAAAAGGCAGCATTTGCGATTATGAATGAAGCAAGTACAAGTACAGCTTGAAATATCAGAATGAATAATCCCTGTCCGAAGACATACCTCTCATTCTCCGATTTATTCAAAACAGAACTGATTGCCTGAGAATATTGTGCCAATGCTTCAGCTTGCGACTTGTTAGAAAAGATGACATACTTACATCGTACATTATTCTCATAGTCTTTTTCATATCCTATATAAACCATCCCAATGTCATTATCTATATTCGGGCGAAGAAAATCGTAATCAGTTACCGCTACCCCAACCACCTTTTTCTGAAAGAGATTATTGGTGTAAGGATATTCAACATACAAAATATCGCCAACAGCAAGATCATATTTTCGGGCAACAGTATCCGTAAGTATGACTTCATCTGTCTGTAGATCAGTAAGATCTTCCAGATAGTTCTCTGAATAATCCTCAGTTTCCAATTTCATTATACTTGAAACTGTCAATCTTTGCGTTTTTTCTTCATCAGTATAAAACATAACATCTGTATCAGGAAAAAGTGCAATATTCTCCACAGGCACTTTATAATTAAGAACATAGATTAAAGAATAATCTGCCTCAGCATACGATGAAAGCTGAGAACTTAACTTGTCCAATCGACCATGAAAAAGGACATAACTAAGCAATATTGCCGCGATACAACATATCACGGCAATCGCAACTTCATTCCCTCTCTGTAAATATCCACGTATATATATTCTCATTTATCATCATTACCTTCTTTTTCGACTTAAGATTAATTCTACGTCTTTTTCTTGATGGTAAAATGCTTTTCTACATACCCACCGGATACTGCCGTCATAATTAACGAAACAATTATCTGCGTTGCAATCATAGCACAACTTGTCATAATATTACTACTTATCATTTCGCAACCAATAGAAGTTGCTATCCAATAATATAATACTGCCGTTACCAAGCAGAAAATGACTGCGTTAAAGGTTATTCCCCTTGAAAAGAATGACTTGATTTCAGCCTTTGTTCCACTCTTTTTAATAAGGAATCCTTGAAAAAAAGCATTCAGATTCTCACTTTTTAAAAGTACAGAATCAAAAATCACAACAGCAACCAAAACAATTACAGCAGATATTATGATATTCCTGTAAATCCCAATCTCAACATTCTCATATTTCACACTCAGGTTCGAATAATTGTCTTTGCAATTTGTAATCTCTTTTGACCAATTTGCATTATTAAAATTTTGAACATGCTGCTGATATGTTTCTTGATTATCAAATTCGCTTTCATCCTTCAACCTGCCATATGGCTTATATATATTATAAAGATAATATTTACATCTCTCATAATCCGATGCAGAAACATATGCTGCGCTATAACGAACACCGTCATTCTCTAATTGCGAAACCTGCTCCGATGATAAAACCAATGCAATTGTTCCATCGTTATAATAGGTATTAGCCTCAGTCATTCCTGTAATCGTAAAACTGAATTTATGACCAGCAAGAGTCATCTCAACAACATCGCCTATATTGCAAGCATTCCTTTCCGCATATACACGATCTACTATTGCACTTCCTTCCTTAGAAGTTTTCGCTCCGGAAACGATCCTTTTTGCCCCATAAGGCGTATAATCCACCTTAGAAACATCAGCAATAAACAGAACATCCCCCTTTGCCTCATTACCATTTATTTTTGCGTGAGATGATGTTTCATAATATGGGGTAATTACAACCATTCCAGTTTCTGGATCCTGTTCCATTTCCTCAATCTGCGAATATGACGGGCTGGGAACTATAAAATCAATTAAGGTATCTATATAGATGCTTTCAAACACATTCTTTTCCTGCGCCTGACTTATATTCATTCTGACAAAAGTTACAGAACACAGAAACGATACAAACGCCATATAAACTGTGCCAAGAAGGAGATAATTCTTAATCCAATTCTTCTTCATTAATTTGCTCCTTCACTGCTTGATTCTTCTGAAGCATCACTTGCTTCAACATACTTGATCGTTCCAGAAACATCCCAACTGTCGCTAACATTATCATCATATACAACCTGAACTTCTGCACGCCCAACATCGATTGGTTTACACTCAAACACAACTCTAAACTTGCTGGGACTTGTTCCGGCAACTATGTTAAAATCATAAGATATACTATTGGTTTCTGCATCTTCTTTTCCTGTAATACTTACTCCCGGATGATCATCCAGATAACAGTCTAGAACATTTGTGGAAGGAATCGTTATTGTTGAAACAACTGTTTTCTCTTCCTTTGTTTCTTCTGACTGTGTAACCTGCATCTCCACAGCCAAATAATAAGTCGTATTTATGGGAATCTCCTGAATAGTTTCTGACCATGAAGCACCACCATCTGTACTGTAAAGAAACCTTGTTGTAGCCTGATAAATAATTTCACTTTTGGAAAAGCTGTTAGAGAATGACCTTCCAATAGAATTATTACATCCCATCAACATACTTAAACTCATAACCATCACTGCTACAACCCCAATTATTCTTCTTGTTTTCTTCATCTTATTTTTCCTCCTTAATGCATGATAAATCCATAAATGAATTATAATCTTCAGCTACTACAAACTCTTCTTCTGTATCCCTGCAAAAGAAATAAACTGTTTCATCGTAAGGCTTAAAAAAGAGAAAGTCATCTCCAAGCAAGATTGCAAATGCAGTGCCTTGTTCCGGTGGCAAATCAAAAAATTGATTTACCCTGATCAAATCGTAAATTGATTCTTTTGATGCTCCTAATATGTAGGTAACTATATACTCCTCTCCATTAATATAGATGCAGTTATTCTCCAGCATTCCATATTGACCTTCTTTTAATGCCTTGATATACCCTTTGGAAATAACATCTCTTTCCCGCAAAAAATCAAGATGTTTTTTTTCGACAGCATCGCTGAAGTATTGTCTGGTTTTCTCTTTATTGATTTTCACCCTTACCTCCTTATTCTGCTATTCCAGCTAACCACTCTCTAAGAAAAGATGCGCCTCCCGTATGTCTGACAGCCATATGTAAATCAGTAGGAATAAGTTCCAATGTCATCATGTCTTCCTTGTGATGCCATGTATAACCAGCGGGGGTTTCCTTATATCCCATCATTTGATTTGCCAGTTTAAAATCATGTGCATTGTTCCCTGTCAGACATGTATCTGCTTTAAGCGCAGAACTACTTGGCATTTCAAATTTAACGCTCACTTGGGCATACTTAGAAAAGTCCGGAAAACCTTTTTCTGTAAACGTTACCCCATCCGGATACTTAGCCGCCAATTCCGGATCTTTTAATTCATATGTTTTACCAGCATAATCACTGTTTATAATACATTGATTATGAACAACAAAACCTGTTTTTCCTATCATAAAATTATGATCATCATCAACGCAAAGTGTATAAGTTGTTACAGGAATCTCATACTCAAGCAGTCTGACTCTCTGAACAGGGTAGAATGTTCCATCAGAAGCCAGAATTATATCATTATCGCACAATTCCCCAGCCGGAATCCACCCTAGTTCTGTCAAGAAGGGATGCATCTCCGTTGATTCTATCGTTTCTCCATTTATTGTTACTGCCACTATGGTATCAGAATTATTTGTATTTACCTGCGTGACGGTTTTAAGCTCTGAAGTTCCTGTATTCTCATTCCACGCATACACGCTATCTCCGATATTTATATCTGAAATCGCTTTCAATCCCCCGTTCGTCATAATTAGCGTATCTCCGACAAAGCAATATGTACTATTTAAGCCACCGGATATTGCTCCAAAAATAGCTCCCCACATATAACCATCAGACGAACCTTCCAAAGCGCCATAGAAAGTATCCTCTATATTTCCTTCGGATTTGATTGTCGTACTAACAGCTTTCATTGCCGCGCCAAAAGCCGCCCCTTTAATAGCGCAACTAACGGCACCGTCTGCAGCTCCAGCTATAAAACAACATATTGGTGTGGTTCCACCAGATGTTGCTACATTCATCACAACCAATATAACAATAACTCCGGTTCCTGTTGCATACTTTGTTACGAATGAATTAACATCGAACTTATCTCCAACCATTGAATATATTTTTTCGCCATCAAAATATTTACCATTTGCCCTATAATCAATCACTTGGCATTCTATGATTGGATATTCTTCTGTAATACCATCAAACAGAATCTGTGAATACACCCAGTTAGAATATTCATCAACATCACTCCAACTGACAATATTAGCATTATCCCAATCTACTATATTAGAATCATCAACACTGTCCCAGCCTGCAATATCCTCATTATTGTTCTCATCATATGTCATTTCTAAATGCTTGCTACTGATATCACATCCTGATAAAGTCATAGACAGAATACACATCACAAGCAGTATCGAAATAATTTGATTTATAAATCTGTTTTTTAATACCATCTCGTCAAATACCTCGATCACTGTTTTTACTTTATAATATATCCTTTTTATATTTTCACATTTTTCCTATGCAGCAGCAATTCTACCTATTAAAGCAACTATTCCTCCAATGATAAGTATCGGTATAGCAATATATAACAAACCAACACATACCAGTCCAATCAGGAATGCAGGAAACAATATCACTGCACATAAAATTTTAGCAATTCCCCATGCAGCCTTTAGACTCCATACGAATATCTTCCATGCCACACAAACTACTGCTACCACGAATATTACTGTCAGCATATGATCTCCTCCTTTCACTCGACCACTTTTACATAATCACCCTGACTTCTAAGCCACATATTAATGCCAGTCCCAAACACCTCGGCACTTACCGTATATATGCCATCCTTCTCATCCAACACTTCAGCTGTAGGTAACCTATCCAAGATTGCATCAATGTCCGTTCCTGAATACTGAAACTTCACTTTCTGTAGCTTACCGCCATACATAAACTGTATCCGCTTACGAAATTCTCCTTCTTCAAATCTGCTATTGTAAGGAATATGAAAATGCTCATCTGAAACTTTAATGTTCCTAATTCGGTCTATGCGGTAAATGGTCGGAAAAGCATCATTTATTACATCAAAATCCTTGCGTACTTCCTTGTCTTCTATAAATGCAGTCAAATAAAAATAGTATTCCGAGAACATGATCGCTACTGGCTGTAGTTTTCTATGAACTATCTTCTTATCCTTTGTTCGATAATAATCTATCTCTATATACCGAGACTCATTCACTGCCTGTCCTAAAACCCACATCTGATCAGTAAACTTTGTGTGATGTCTCAGTTCCACATAATGAAACTCCTCGTTGTTGATTAAATCTTTTATGTTCTTCTGATTTGCCTTAGGTACACAACAGGTAATAAGCTTATCCAACATTTCTACCATTTCCGCTTTGGTAAATGCCCTGCTATCCAATAAAATCTTACATAAAGCTAACACTTCACTATTCTTCAGCCGGATTTTATAAAGAGTTTCAAGCCGCNNGATATCCTTTAACCTGACGGTCATATATGACTGTGTTCATGATTCCGGTTCTTTCCGAATCCGTGCCAAGAAAGCTTCTTATATCATCGATATCTCTAGTTATGCTACGTTCATTAACACCATATAACTGTGCTTCCTCGGCTTTTTTTACTACATATCCATCAGCCAATTTTGCATATATCTGTAATACTCGACTTATTTTGTCGTTTGAGATTTCTTTTTTCATCATTTTCTCCAATCCCATGAAAGGATTATATCATTTGAGGAGGACACATCCTGTCATTCTTTTGAAATATCTGAAAAAATTTTTTCCGATTTTTATATGTGCCAGTCGTTATTCTATTGTCTGTAGGCTTTTAGCATCTTTAGGTATTGCCCATGATTTTCCAAACTGCGCAATACCATCTATTTTCCCTTCTGAGCACATGGTCTGCACAGTTCTCTCAGCAACGTCCCATTTTTTTCCATTTCTTTTACTGTTATGTATCCTTCAAGCATATGTTCCTCTTTCTCTTATATTTTCCAACAAGCAACAATATACTTGTTTATCCACAAAATGTCAATATGCTTATCATTTGACGTTTTCCCATTTTCTCGCTTTTCCGCAATACTTTTGCATACACATAAAAAAGCTCAACAATATTACTTTTTATCCATCTCAATAAACTCATCTACTCCAAATACCCTTTTAAAGCCTCAACCAATTTATGAACCATTGTTCCCGGATCATATTCCGATGGCTTGCATCCGCCTTTCTCAAATTCAGCCATTCTACGTTTTGCATGTTTTATTGCAGCATTTACACCATCATAAATATTTACCATGCTGTATATTTCATCATAATTCTTTTGATATGTCCCATCACCCAAATTATTTTTCTCAAAGATCTCATCTAATTTATCATTCCATTGATCCCTATGTAATGCAGAATCGCTATAATAAAAATGCAAATACAGCCAATATTCAAAAGACTGATTACTCCAAGCTATATTATATCCTCTATTTTCACCTTCGAGTATTGCCTGATCAAAGTCTTCAAAATCATCCTTATCAAACACGATCCACACGTTTTGATAGATGATTTTTGCATCTTTTATAATTTGGTCTGCTGTCTCAATAAGTCTTGTCGTAGAACACCCCTCACCATGCACATCAACAAGCGGCTGTTCAACAACATCAACCACTCCTCCTATTTTTTCTTGTATAAGTTTCTTCATCCCTTTAAAATATAATGGTTCTGTACGTTCTCCCTCTGTAACAATCAGATAAGAATTTGCTTTAGGGGATTTATATTCATGCTTTCTTTGAGTTCTGTCTTTACGCCTCTTTTTAAATAAATCATCCGAACCCATTTACTTCCCCTCTTTCATACTAAATTCTTTCAACCACGGAATCCCGCCATATACCCCCGCCAAATAATCTTTTTCAAACGAAGCATCCGATCTTACTTTAAAATCCGACAAAGCGGATAATTCCGAATATCCAAATTCATCCTTCTGCACAAACCAAATCTGATCTCTTCTGAAAAATTTTTTATCCATCAATGTAGTATCATGAGTTGTATAAATCAATTGAGCCTGTGATTCATTTTCATAAAACAAATCAATAATAAATTTCAGCAAAAGAGGATGCAATTTGACATTCAATTCATCCACAAAGATTGATTTGTTATGAAGAATAGCGGCACGGGCATAAATAAACAACATGATACTTTTAATGGTTCCCTCTGATTCAAAATACAAATCAAGAGGATGCAGCACGCCGTCTTTCCCCTGATGATAAGTGATAAATTTGATTTCTTTCTCACTATCATCATAAGTGATATCTTTAATACCTGTATCAATAGCAGACAAAAATTCTACCAATGCGCTTTTATTATTATCAATCAATTCAGGCAAAAAATCTTTTAGAAGTCCTATATCCTCCCAAAAATCTATTGGAACAACCAAGGTATCCATCACTCTGGAAAAAACATTCCTAAAAACATCAGTTTTCAGTTTTAACTTATTGAAAAAAGTCAAAACCAAAGTTTCAACCGGAATCTGCTCCTTATATGCTTCACATTCTTTTCTGACGCATGAGCCAAAGTCAACTTTTTTCGTAGTGCGTTCAAAGATTCTGGAAGTCCTTTTTGTTTGTAGATTTTTTCTATATAGCCACTCCGCAGCAATACAATCTGAATTATATTCAAATCCATACTTATATTCATAATCTCCTAAAATCAGTACAATCTGAAATTCGGAATTTCCTTCTTCTCCATCGAACGAAAAAGGGTGATAATATTTTTTAATCGCTGTTGCTTTATCATTTTTTACATTATCTAATGATTCCCAAATAATTCTTTGAAAATATGACATTGCCATATAAAAATTAGATTTACCGCTTGCATTTGCGCCATAAATTGCGGCAACTCTAAGATATTTTTCTTTTGTCACATGATCTATTAAATTACATTGATGTTCCTTATACGCATTAATTGCCGTCATATCCAAAACAGTCTCTTCTTTAAACGACAAAACATTTTTTAGCATAAATTGTACCAACATATCACAGCACCTCCGGATAACTTATGATATATCCTTTTCGTTCCTATGTCAATATTTTTGTGTGTTTTTCACATTTTTATGCATGTAGTATTTATTTTTTTGATTTTATATGATTTATAAAGGTAAATTTTACTTTCCTTTTTTAAACATATATTATTTTGAGGGTACCAGCATATCTCCGTCACCCCTCACTCAAAATCAATCTCCTCTTCCGCCTTCGCATAGACATCCAGCCGATTCTCCACATCAAGCCTATTCACGATCCAGCCTTTTGCCATGCACATTTTGATAAAATCATCAATTCGGTTTTTGCCATACATTTCTCTGAGAGTAACCACCACGCCAAATTGCATCGCCTCTCTTTTTTTAGATGTGATACGATCTTTTGTGTAGATGCTGATCCCCCACATTCCGGCATCATAAGCTTTTCTGGGAACTGCCCGTTCCTTTATTTCCTCGCAGATTCGTTTGACATTATCCCACTTACGATAGATGCTTCTGGCTTCCTCTTCGTAGATGGCTTGTCCTTCTTCGGTCTGCTTATTATCATCAATAGGATAAACTTTCGTTTTTTCTCCGGTTGTTTTTAATCTGCCAAAATGAAGATCCATCTCCGTACTGGTATAATCAACGCCCTGATTGCGGTCACATTGCGGAAAGTAGCTCAGCATTGCTCTCGCATAAAACGGATGCTTACCATTCACCACCGGAACGGGCAGATTATATGTATAGGTTTCATAATCCTCCGCCGTTCCCATTACCACAAATTTGATCTCATCCTCTCTTGTATGAATGATATCCTCAATACGTCTGGGGACGACACCATATCCTGTCGTATCTGAAATCCTCCCATTTCCTCTCCATCCGGCAGCCGAATCTATGATCAAAGCTTTAGCCACTTCCCTGCTAATACCCATGACATGAATAAGATACGCCAGTTTTCTGGATATCCACGGTGCCGCAAATGATGTGCCGACCTTATATACGGCTCCCAGATCATTCATGCACACAGCGATCTGTTCTTCTTTTCTTGTGCCGTCTCCGCCATAATAGCTGACATCGGGTTTGTGAAAGAAAGAAAGCACAGGTCCTCTCCTTGCATAAGAGGCTGATCTCCCTTCAAAATCCACCGCATTTACAACAAGTGAATTCAGAGAATCTGCCGGTGAGCCCACTTTCATATCAGGATATCTTCTCCCATCCGGCGTATTGGTTCCCGCAACTACGAAGATGACATCATACTCACTTTGAATACGATCCAGCTCCGCCGCCTCAGGTGATATGAAATTATCTTTGATCGGTTCCGGTGAGCCTAATGATAAATTCCAAACCTTAATATCCCTGTTGCCCGCAACGATATCTCTTATGTTTCTTAAAACCGCAAAGGAACTAAACCCCGACTGCGTAGCAACCCCAAAATGTCTCACTTGGAATCTTCCGCATCCGTCATCCAGCCTCGGATTCCCTTTCGGTCCATCTACTATAATGGATGTTACTGCTGTTCCATGATAAAAATCCTCCGGTTTCAAGTCTATTTCCTCTGGCAGCATATTGTGATATTTTACCCATTCATGAAAATATACGTCCTTATCAAAATGAGTATCAATCACACCGATCGTCGGCTCATTTGTGGGTTTCGGTATGATCATCTCACTGTCTTTTTCTATCTTTGCATCAGAAATATCTTCCAGTTTTATCTGCGAAAAGTCAGTAACGCTCATGGCAATTAAATATGGAGCTTTACGATATAGCAGATTGGCTTCAATAGGTGATAAAAGAATCGTCGTCCCATCAATAATTCTCGTTCCCGGAATATGAATGCCAAACTTAGCCAGTAATTTTTTCGTCTCCACATTAGTTCTGTATATAGTGATAATACGCTCCTCATCAACGACTTCTTCACTCATATCCACATCAAAATACTCAACAAAAAAAGCATCTAAAACAGTATATAAAAAATTCGTTTTTTTCATGTCCTGACGAGTATACGGATGCTCTCTGCCTAATTTTTCCGTATGCTCTGAAGTGATTTTTCCATTATAATCTTCTGTGATGATTTTGGCGGCAAGGACTAAATTGCTTATTGCCTTATCAATTGCTTCGATCTGAACATAATGTGTAAAAACATGTTTGTGGATTTCACCCCCGATTCCGGATGGCTCTGTCACAAACTTTGCGCCGCGAATGGAATCTGCCGGAGATTTTCCTTTATCAGAAAGTAAGATCCTCAACCGGTTACTTTTGGCAACAACACGGGTATAATGTACGCTGACGATCGCACCCGCGATATCCTGATTTTTCATCCAGAATTCTTTGATCCTTACAAGCTGTGCCGCCAGTTCATTCATATGCGCTGCTGATACACTTTGCTTTGCCGGCAGTTTTGCAGGTCCAAATCCGGCATCATTTTTTCTTTTTTCAAATCTTCCCTTTAACTGTAAAATATTATTTATCTTCAACACCGCCCTTCAATTCTCTCGAAACACTGCTTTTTGACTTTTTCGTCAAGATCTCTATTTCTCTGACGGTAAAGCCCTGTTCCTGTAAAAGCTTTAAATCCTCCGGCTTTTCTCCGCAAACGGCATAATAAAGTCTTCTGAAATAGTCCATACCGTCCTGCATATCACTAAACGCCACTGATGTCTTAATGAGGTTTTTGATGTCGCCGGGATACCTCTTCCCATCCAACAACTTCATTATTTTTCTAAACAACCTGATATCTCTGTTTCCCAATTTAAGCTTATCCAAATATCTATTAAGCATTTTTTCGGATATATTCATCAGATCATCTTCTGAATATCTGTTAAAATCAATGACACTGTCAAACCTTCTGATCAACGCCTTATCAAAATGCTCAAACAGGTTCGTGGTGGCTACAAGCACAACATTCTCATTCATACGGTCAATGGCTTTTAATAAAGCCGACGTTGCCCGCCCCATCTCTCTAAGGTCATTGGAATTGGTGCGGTCAAGCGCCAACGCGTCTATTTCATCAAAAAGAACGATTGCTTTATCAGGCTGCGCAAATCCATTGATCTCCTGAAACAATTCTGATAGATTTTTCTGTGTCTGTCCCATTTTGCTGTCAATAACAGAAGAAAAATCCACCATATAGATTTCTCTGTTCAATATCCGCGCCAATTGCTTTACTGCTTCTGTCTTTCCCGTCCCCGGCGCTCCCTGAAAGAGGAATTTATGAATGCCCATATGTCTTTCGATCGCATTCACAACTCCTAAAAGATCCTGTGTGATTTCATCCGGAAGCAGCAGCATATCCTCTTTTGCTTCAATCTTTTCAAAAAACGCAGATTCATTTTCTGACATCTGCGGAACGAAAGTATTAACATTTGATATTAGGGACATGATGTATTCTGCCAGTTGATAATCACCCATCTCATCAAAAATCTTTGCTATTTCATATACTTCGGTGCGAAAACCGGCATCATTCTTTTCGGCATAATATTTTATAAGATTGATTATATTCTTCTTTTTCATACCACACCATCTCCTCTTTATTCTGCTCTATCATAGTTATAACATCTTGGGACAATTATGTCAATAGTGAGACAAAATTTTATTTTTTTACAAACACACCGCATGCAACTCAATAAAACTCATCTCTTCCTGTTTCATAATGATCTCATACAGCTTTTCAAATTCTTCCGGTCTCTCCTGCTCGATCCGCTCCAGCACTTCCTTGGAACGCTTCAGGATCATGGCGTCTGTAAAGATATCCGCCACCTGAAACTGTAAGATCCCCGTCTGGCGCAGACCGAAGAAATCTCCCGGTCCCCGCTGCTTCAGATCTTCCTCCGCGATCTGAAAACCGTCATTGGTCTTTGCCTNNCTGCCAGCCGCTCCTTCGCCTTCTTGCTGTCATTGCCGACCACAAACATGCAATACGACTGCTGATCCCCTCTGCCAACCCGCCCCCTGAGCTGGTGAAGCTGGGACAATCCGAACCGCTCCGCATTCTCCACCATGATCACGGTAGCATTCGGCACATTCACCCCTACCTCCACTACGGTGGTAGAGATCAGGATGTCCGTCTGATGCTCCTTAAATGCCGTCATGATCTCATCCTTCTCCTTGGGCTTCATCTTCCCATGCAGCATGGCGACGCGCGCCGCTCCGGCGAACCGTTCCTTCAGCTCCTCAGAATAATCCGTTACATTGACAAGATCCTCCATCTCACCTTCTTCCACCATAGGACAGATGATATATGCCTGCCTGCCTTCCGCAATCTGTTTCAGGATAAAGGCATACGCTTTCTCGCGGTAGCTTGTATCCACGACGGCATTCTTGATCGGAAGTCTCTGCGCCGGCAGTTCGTTGATCACCGTCACGTCCAGATCTCCGTATAAGACCAGCCCAAGAGTCCTTGGTATCGGCGTTGCGCTCATAACAAGCACATGCACCTCCATACCCTTCCCCATCAGCGTGCTTCTCTGCCGGACGCCAAAACGATGCTGTTCATCCGTGATCACAAGCGCAAGATCATGGTAGACTACCTTATCCTGGATCAATGCATGCGTACCGATCACCAGATCATATTCCCCTGATGCGATCCCCTCCCTGATCAGTTTTTTCTCCTTGGCAGTCATGGAACCCGTAAGCAGGACCGGTCTGATGGGAAGCCCATATTTCTCCGTCATATGTAAGATATCCTGATAATGCTGTGCGGCAAGCACTTCCGTCGGTGCCATCATTGCCGCCTGATAACCGTTAGTTACCGTCATCAGCACCGCCATCCATGCAACGATCGTTTTTCCGCAGCCCACATCCCCCTGTACCAGACGGTTCATCTGATAACCGGAACACAGATCCTTTTTGATCTCCTCCACAGCCTGTTTCTGCCCGTCGGTCAGAGCAAACGGAAGCTTTGCTTCCAATGCGTCACAGCTTCCGTCATCCTTCATCCGATTGCCGGTCATATGCTTTTGTTTATTATTTCTAAGCTCGCGGATCCGCATCTGGAATAAGAAGAACTCGTCAAATGCCAGCCGCTTCCTCGCCTCATAGACGCTTTCCATATTTTCCGGGAAATGCATCTGCCGCACCGCCTGTTCTATACTGCCAAGCCCTTCCTCCTTGACAACATCCGCCGGCAGATATTCCTGTATCATGTCAGCGCAGGGAAGCACTGCCGATACCGCCTTGCTGACCTTCTTATTCGTCAGTCCCTCCGTCAGCGCATAGACAGGCTGCAGCGTATCCTTCCATTCCTCATATTCTTCAGTTTTCAGCATCTTAGGCTGTTCCAGACGTTTCCGTCCATACTCCCCGATCCTGCAGATGCCATGCACCAGCACCTGTTTTCCCGGCACGATCTGTTTTTTCAGATACGGCATATTAAAATAAGTCAGCGTGATCTCGCCGGTACGATCCGTCACCTGAAAGGAAAGGACCGTCCTGCTTCCCTTGCGATACATACGCGGCGTACCGATGATATATCCAAAGATCACGCAGCTTTCCCTGTCCTTCAGTTCCCCAATCGCTTTTTTATGGGGAAACATCACATAATTTTTCGGGAAATAATGCAGCAGGTCATTGACCGTCCTGATGCCAAGCCGCGCAAACAGTTTCGCCGTATGTTCGCCGATCCCCTTGATATCCGTAATTTCCGATTGCAGCTCCATGATTATCTTATCCTCTCCTATATATTTTGATGCCTGTATGTATTACCAAGGGCTGCGCACATCATTATCTGTGCCTGTGCATTGGAAGGAAATTAGAAATTCTTAACATTCCTATCTATCCCCAGCAATTTCGGAACAGGATGTTCCGAAAAGGGGCAATTGAGCCATGGATGGCGAAGTGCCCCGTTTGCGTCCTTATTCCACAACTTAAACTAGGAATGTTTAGAATTTCTTATTTCCCTTACAGCAGCATAGGCACATATAATGATTTGCGCAGCCTGCCACCCCAAAATGAAATAACAAATAAGAGCACGCCCTCCGACGTACTCTTATGTAGTTTTATATAAACCTTAAAAATACTCTCATAAATGATCACTCAGCAGATACGATATAATAATATACCGGCTGACCACCATTCTGGAACTCCACATCAACACTGTCGTATTTTCCTTGGATCTTCTCTAAAAGCGCCTGCGCGTCCGCTTCCTTAACATCAGCTCCATAATAGATGCTGACCAGCTCCGTATCCTCCGTAATCATCTTATCCAGCATGTTCATCATGACTTCGTCAATATCCCTGCCGTTTGATAAGATACCGGCGTCCCCGATGCCCATATAATCATCCTGATGGATCTCAGTGCCTTCGATCACGGTATCCCTGACTGCATAAGTGATCTGTCCGGTCTTTACCTTTTCCGCTTCCGCCATCATAGTCTCCAGATTCTCCTCCGGACTGATATCCTGCACAAAGCTGATCAATGAAGAGATTCCCTGCGGCACATTCTTTGTCGGAACCACGATGATCTTCTTATCCTCGGTCAGATCTCTTGCCTGATTGGCTGCCAGGATGATATTTTTATTGTTCGGGAAGATAAAGATCGTTTCGGCATTGATCATTTCGATCGCCTTCAGCATATCCTCCGTACTGGGATTCATGGTCTGACCGCCTTCGATCAGGCAGTCCACGCCGAGATTTTTAAAGATTTCCCCGATACCGTTACCGACGGAAACCGTAACAAAACCGACCGCTTTCTTTTCCTTCGGCTGCTCCTGCACCAGCGCCACATTCAGTGAATCGGCAGACTTCGTCCCCGTCTGCTGTTCCGACATCTTCACCAGCTTCTCCTGATGCTCCAGACGCATATTATCGATCTTCATATTGGAGAGCGCGCCGTATTTTAACGCACGCTGGATCGCAAGTCCGGGATCGTTCGTGTGCACATGCACTTTAACGACCTCGCCATCCGACACTAAGACGATGGAATCACCGATCTCTTCCAGATACTGCTTAAAATCCTGCTCCGCTTTGGCATTAAAGGATTTCTGCAGCAATATGATAAATTCCGTACACNNCCTTGATCTCCATCTCAGCCTGCGCCTGCAGGTTCTGGGACGGCGCATTGAGCTTTCTGGTTTCACCGGCTGCTTCCGATGTTGCGGCATCCATCGTAAAATCGATCTCTTTCCCGCACAATGCATCATAAGCTCCCTGCAATACTTCCAGCAATCCCTGTCCGCCGGAATCCACCACGCCTGCCTCCTTCAGCACCGGAAGCATCTCCGGCGTCTGCTGCAGCACTTCATTGGCATGATCCAAGATCCCCTGACCAAATACGACAAGATCCGTTTCTCCTGCTTCAAACAGTTCATTTGCCTTCTCCGCAACGCCTTTTGCCACAGTCAGGATCGTTCCTTCCTTCGGCTTCATAACAGCCTTATAAGCCGTCTCAACCGCCTTATCAAGACCGGCGGTGATGACTGCCGTATTTAATTCATTATGCTCCTTAATCACCTTTGTAAACCCGCGAAGGAGCTGGCTTAAGATAACGCCGGAATTGCCCCTTGCGCCGCGAAGAGATCCTCCGGAAATACATTTACAGAGTGTCTGCATATCCGGTTCTTCCAATGCATATACATCTTTTGCGGCGGACATGATCGTTAAGGTCATATTAGTACCGGTATCCCCATCAGGAACCGGAAATACATTTAATTCATTGATATATTCTTTTTTCGCCTCCAGACTCTTTGCGCCCGATAAGAACATCTTTGCCAGAATCTTTGCATCTATCGTCTTCACTGTCACTATTTAACTCCTCCTTAATCAATGACGCGTACGCCTTCAATGTAAACGTTGATCTTTTCTACCTCAAGACCGGTAAACTCCTCAAGCTTATACTTCACATTGCTGATCAGATTATCCGTAACCGCTAAGATGCTGACGCCATATGCAACGATCACATGAAATTCTAATGACAGCTTATTATGATTGGCGCTGACAATGATGCCGTGATTGACGCTGTCCTGTTTCAATATCCGAACAAGACCTTCTTTGACATTGACGGACGCCATGCCCACGATGCCGAAGCACTCCGTTGCAATCATGCCGGCATGCTGCGCTATGACTTCGTTATCAATCTGTATGCTTCCTAAATGAGTATCCATTGAACCCTTCATAGAGATCCTCCTTGCCCCTGCATAATCAATATTATTAAAAGTATAACCGATTTTCAGAAAAAATGAAACAAAAACTTTCAAAATTTTTAAAATCACTTGCAATCCTTATCCTAATCTGTTAAAATACGAATGTTGTGATTAGATTTAGTAAAGCAATAATATTTTGGATCGTTATTTTTAAGGAGGTGTCAACATGGCAAAATGTGATATTTGCGGCAAGGGTGCTCATTTCGGTAACAATGTCAGCCATTCTCATAGAAGATCTAACAGAATCTGGAACTCTAATGTTAAGAATGTAAAATGCACTGTAAACGGAACACCGAAGAGACTTCATGTATGCACAACATGTTTAAAGTCAGGCAAGGTAGAAAGAGCTTAATAAAAGATTCTTTCCAAACTGAAAGAGACGGATCAAAAAAAGCAGATCATCATCTGCTTTTTTTATACTATCCTTTTATATGCTTTCCGCATAATCAAACCGTTCCTTCAGCTCTTCATATTCACGGTTGATCTTTAACAGGATTTCATTATCCCCGCATATATTATCAGGATGATAGATCTTTAAAAGGTCCTTATAGCGTTTCTTCAAAGCGACCTGATTGTTGACTCCGCGGAAGAACAGTCCTGTGGCATAGACTTCCTTTCTTGCCGAAGCGGTCGCCCTGCGGAACTGATCGCGCTCCTGCTCGATCCGGCTGTATTCTCTCTGTATCTGCGTCTTATCCTGCTCCAGCATCTCATATCCGCGTTCCACAAGCTTCTGCTTCTGATCCAACAGCCTCTCGTCCTCCCTGAGGCGCTTGCGCTGGTATTCCACCTGTTCCCGAAGCTGATTAATCTCGATGGTCAGTTGTTTCTTTTCCCTGGACAGCTGCTTTCTGTCCGCCGCAACTTCCTTTTTTTCTTTACGCAGTCCCTCATAGTCATTTTCGATCTGGCTTTTTTCCGCCTGAAGCCGGACATTTTCCATAAAAAGCTGGTGTTTAAGATTCTCCAGTTCTTCTTTTGACTTATACTCCGCTAAGCGTTCCGCAAACTTGTCCATGACGATATCTCCATGTCCTTCCCTTTACATCCGAAACAATATTTTCCTTTGTTCCAGCCAGACCTCACGATTGATCATTGTCAGCAATGATATAGATTATATCCCACAAGAAGCAGCGTGGCAATGATGATCAGTCCTATAAACCCATTATCCAGCAATAACATAATCAGCATCCCGATGCCGATCCAAAACAAAATACAGCCAATCGTTTTTTTCATTCCCTTGGATACCTGATATCATACGATTATGTTGCATTCTATGTGGAAACGCCGCATAAAATATCTGTTTTATCTCAGGCGTCCTTGTCTTCTCCAAATGCCTCGCTGACTGCCTCATCATTGCTGATCATCCCTTCCTTTTTCGCTTTGATCTTATCGATCACTTCCGGGATGAGATCTACAATCTTTGTCAGCGTATCCTGATTTTTCACGCTGACCAGTTTTGCGTTGCCGTTCTGGAGAACAAGCACCGCGCTGGGTGACATCTTTGCGCTCATGCCGCCGGCTCCGCCGTTTTTCTTATNNGCCAAAAGATACGTCAACCAATGGCACGATGATCGCGTCTCCGATCGTGGTTGCCTCTCCGACGACTGTTTTAGAACCAATCAGATGATCCATATTTTTCATCAAGGAATCCATTACGTTACCAAAATTATTCTCCGCTATTTTATATTTTCTGCTCCTTTCCATACAGACCTGTCTTTCGAATCAGATCTGCGTCTATATCTTCTGCCCTTCTTTGAATAATTTCAAAAAGGTCTTTACTTTTTTATTCAGCCAGATGGCAAGTCCATGCCAAAGGAGGACGATCAGACAGACCCTTCCTTTGATCCTGATGCTTCCCTCCAGCCTGGGCTCCCCCAGCTCTGCCGTAAAATTCGTATGCTTCGGCAGCCATGGCAGCGCCATACCGTAATATGCCATCATATCAGCCACCTTTGCCGGATCATCAGCTGCATAATAAAGATCGATCCTCGCGTTCCTCGGCCGGATATGCTTTAAAATTTTAAAGATCCTTAGTTTAAGATAATCGATCACCCATTGGGAACCTTTTTTCCGGAACAGCTTCGTATAGTATTCCGCCTTACCGATCACAGAAGCGATCTTCTTTTCCAGACGTTCGGTCGGTCCCTCGATCAGCTCCGGCAGATTCAAAAGCATCTCTAAGAGTTTTTCCGCCCATCCCATCAACAATTCAAAGAAATATTGCGGGAATTCCCACCAGACCTTTTTGTGGCGGCTTTTCCCTTTCTTTGTATCTTTCCCGGAATCCTTTATCGTCGATTCTTTTTTAGGTGAAGCGTTCTCCGACAGCGTATTCTCCGTCAGCTCATCTTCCTCAACGGAAGCCGCCGCTATATCAGGCTGCACTGTCTGCTCTTCCCCGTCAGATCTCTTCTTATCCTTAGTTCCTGCTTCTTTTTTCTGTTGTTTTGCTGCCGCCTTTTCCTGTCTTTCGGCGGCTTTCGCTTCCCGTTTTAATTTATCATAAATCGGAATCCCCAACACCCTGATACGCAGGTTGACGGCGCCCTGATAGATCACTTCAGCCCTGAGAAGCACAAGCAGCCACGATACGGCAGCCTTCCCGGTCAGTTTTTCTTCCTTCTTTACATCCACACAGTATCGCCATGGGCAGAACAAAACCAGCAATATTATGATCAGCAGCGCAGCGATGATGCATAACAGTATGATGCCAATAATTTTTAAAATATCCAATATGACCGCTAACATCTGCATACAATCTCTTTTACATTAAAATTCCCGTTTTTGTGAAAAGCATCCTTTAATAAGTCTGCGACATATTTCACAGCCTGCTCATAGGTTTCCACGATCCCGATCACATAGATCGGATATTTTTTATAATATTTCTGTTTTAAAAAGATACTGTTCATAAATTCCGGCGTATCACTGTAACGGTTAAAATAGATGATAAATACATGTTTTTTCAGCTTCCGGAATCTCAGTCGCGCTTTAAGCTCTTTTTCCCTGCCGGCAAGACCGTCGCTGACATAGATCTTTTTTGCAAACCGCATGGCTCCCTACCTTCCACGATCATATTCTTTCCATTGCCCTTTTTATCACTTCTATGATCAGATCCGCATCATACGGTTTCGTAACAAACTCAAAAGCGCCCAGCTTCAATGCTTCCACAACATTCCCCTTTTGTCCTGCCGCAGTCACCATGACCACTCTGGCTCTCCTGTCCGCAGCCATGATCTTCTTCAACGCTTTGATACCATCCATAACAGGCATGGTAATATCCAATGTAACGATATCCGGTTTCAAGGCAG
>DLOQ01000116.1:0-7326 GCA_002479655.1 Lachnospiraceae bacterium UBA7480 | reverse complement strand
CCGCATCTTCCAGTATGCCGCGAAGCATCTTCCTGGATGTTTTGGAGTCATCTACGATCAATACTCTTACCATGATATCCCTCCATCCTGTCTCTATTCTCCGTCAAAACAAAGCTTGCCGCCCAATGAGATCAACAGCATCACCGGTTTCTGATCGATCTCCAACGGGATCACAGCCAATTCTTTTCCTCGCAAAGTCGTCTCGCTGTCATAATAAGCCGGCGGAAGCAGCGTACTTTCTGTTCCCTTTTCACTAAGCGCCGTCGCATACAGTCCGTCTATGATATTAACCACCTCACCTACGGAATCCAGCGCATCCATATCGACTGCCGGAAAAGCTTCACCCGCATAGGCATCCGCGATCGTCAGAAGGCTGTCGCCCATTCCCGCCAATCCAAGCGTCATCTCCGGACTGCCCTTCATATCCTGACACGCAAGCCGGTCACAGGTAAGCCGGTCTGTCATATAGGAATCCCCCATCCAGAGATCCGTTGAGATCAGACGGTTCAATGTCCTGATTGCCACGCCGGCCGCCTCTTTGATCTTATCCTCATGGACAAATGCGGGAATGATCACGTCAAGATCCCCATTTTTAATGCCGTTTATCGTTTCATCTGAAAAATGATGCTCCTCCTGATATTGCCTGAAGGCATCCTCGATCTGCGCAAGCGTCATAAACCCTCTCTCAGTAGCGATCTGAACAAACTGCATATAGGGGACCCCCTGCCGATCCAAAAGATTCGCCACATCCTCCAGCGTCAAAAGTCCCTGCTCGATCGCAATATCGCCAAAACGCTTGTCCGTCAATGCCTGCTTACGATTGATCTCCTCCGCCTGTTTTTCCGTCAGCAGCTTTTCCGCAACGGCTATCACTCCAAGTTTTACACGCGTTCTGGACTGCTCTTTCCTGATACTCTGCAGCTGAACGTCACTCAATATTTTTTTATCTGTCAGATATTTGCCAAATAAATTAATAAACATAATAATAACCATGCCTTTCAATAACCTGTGTAGAATATTGAGCAAAAATATATCTTTATTATAACGCAGATGGCTGGAAAAAAAAAGCAAAATATTAATCAAAATAAGCAGAAAAAATACGTCGCGCGATTGGCGCGGAATAATCCCCGCCCGTACCTGCGGCTTCGAGGATGACCGTAACGACGATCTCCGGATCCTCCGCCGGCGCAAATCCCGTAAACCATGCATGGCTTCTGCCGTCCTTGTTATCCAGATATTCCGCTGACCCCGTCTTGCCTGCCGCCGTATATCCATAACCCGACAGCTTTGTCGCCGTTCCATGCTCCACTACTTCGATCATCATACCGGTCAGGTACGCAGCCTCTTCCTCTGTCATAACACTGCCGACTACTACAGGTTCATATTGTCTGACCAGTTTCCCTTCGGCGCTGGAAACATGGTCAATAACATAAGGCGTCATCATAACGCCATGATTGGCAATCGCCTGCGTCACCATGTTCAGATGAAGCGGCGTGATCAGCGTCTCCGACTGCCCGATGGCCGTCTGCATGATCTCGCCATCGCTCATATCATTCCTCATACTGATATGGCTTTGATTATATACCATATTCACCGGCAGCTTGGAATTGAACAAAAGCGAGATCAGCGTATCCGCAAATCTTCCCCTGTCAAGCCCGACACCGATATTGGCAAAAGAGGAATTGCAGGATCTGGCAAAGGATGATGTAAAATCTACGCTTCCATGCACCGTCCGATGGAAACAGTTGATCGTCTCATCTCCATAACGGAAATACCCGTTGCACGTAAAGTGATACTGTTTATAAGTATCGGGATTCTGCCGCATATATTCCAGCGCCGTAAAGATCTTAAATGTCGAGCCCGGCGGATAGAGCCCCTGCGTCACACGATTGACCAGTACCGAGCTTTCCTCATCCGCAAGCAGATCATCCCATATGAGTGCAATTTCATTGGGATCATAATCCGGCTTGGAAACCATCGCTAAGATTCTTCCGGTCTTAGCCTCCGTCACGATCACTGCGCCATGATACATACCAAGAGAGTCATACGCGATCCGCTGAAGTCTGGGATCCAGCGAGGTATAAACCGAGTCGCCGGGATTCTTCCTGCCTTCCCACTGGTTCGCCAGGATCTCAGGCATCGTAATACTGGAATTTAAAAGCAGCATATTCGCCGCCTGCTNNACCGGCGCCGCCGTAGGGAACATAGCCTATCACATGTGCATAGACATTCCCGTAGGGATAACTTCGCTGCTCCGTACCATCCTCCAGATGCAGCGTCTCAGCCAGCACCGTACCGTCAGCAGCATATATCGTCCCTCTGTAATTTTCCTGTGCGAGAAGCTCCTGCCGTTTATGATTATAGGAGGCGTTGATGACCTCCTCCCTTTGCGCGATGGTAAAATAAATCAGATTACCGCACATCAGCAGAAATAAAACAGCGTAAATACCTCCCAGCAAGAAAATTCCACGCTTTCTTTTGATCTCCGCAAGGATACGGCTCTCGTCAGCCGCCAATAGTTCCTCGTCTTCTCCCTCCGGCGCCTTTAATTCATCCTGCCTGATCATCGAAACGCCAAACATAATGCCAAACATCATGATCGTCGCCATAGCAGAGCTGCCTCCGTTGCTGATCAAAGGAAGGGTAACACCGGTCAGTGGGATCAGGCGGCTTCCTCCCCCGATCGTCAAAAATGTCTGTATGCCAAGCGACACCGCGATTCCGACAGAAACCAGACGATAAAAACGATTTTTCATACGCTGCGCAAGAGATAAAAAGAGCAGGACGAGATTCAGATATACCATGATCAGCAGGATGCCGAACACGACACCCATTTCCTCCGCGACTGCGGAAAACACAAAATCCTCATCCACAAACGGGATCGTCTCCGGAATCCCCCTGCCCAGTCCTCTGCCAAACCAGTCTCCCATACCGATCCCAAACAACGACTGCGTCAGCTGATAACCGGTACCATCCACATCACTCCATGGATCCAGCCAGATCCCGATACGTACTCTGACATGTGCAAATAACCGGTATGCCACCACACCGGCCAGTCCTCCGATCATAAGACCGCTCAAAAGATAACGGTGTTTTCCTGTAGCCGCATACACCACCGCCAGATAGATCACGCAATAGATCAAAGCCGCGCCCAGATCTTTTGACGCCACAAGCAAAAGCACATAAACAGCGGAAAGGAGCGCGCTGAGAAGCAGCCTTCCCAGACGGCATGTTTCATATAAGAGCCCTGCCAGGAAAAAAGCAAAAATGATCTTCACAAATTCCGACGGCTGGAAAGCAAGCCCAAAGATCTTCATGGACAGCTTAGAACCATAAGAGACTGACCCCAGCGCATAAACAAACGCCAGCAATGCCGCGCCCAAAAATCCATAGACAAAGACAAATTTCTTTGATCTCAAAACAGACAGCTTCCTAATCAGCAGCGGGATCACCAGACATAGCAGGAGCGATACCGCTATGATGATCAGCAGCCTTCGCGCCTTATCAAAGGATAGTCTTGCCTGTATGATAAAACCGACACTAAGAAGCAGTTTCATATGATTCATGATCTGACGGTTATAATGCCCATAGGACAGCGACATGAGCTTTTCAAAAAGAAACAACGCAAAGACCTGCGCATAAAACAGCACAAGATAATCCATATCCTCCGTGGAAGCATATACACAGAACATTCCCAGCGCATGGATCATAAAGATACAGACTGCCTGCCCCCTGTAGATTCCCTTTCGATGATCATCATCCTTATATTTTAATGTGATGTAAGACATCAAGGTATAAGCCGCCATAAACGCGGCAATAAGATACTTTGAAATCTCGCTGACGTATAGATTCATTACAAAACACCTCGATTAAAATGCCCCTTCGTATATCCCTTCCCTGCTTCTTCCCCTGACCGTCCGGACATCTTCCCGCTAAATGCATTTTGAAAACAGCTCATCACACGGTCAGTTTCAACGGCATCCTCTATCGTAAATTCCATTCTAAACGCAGCCGCCTCCCCGGATTGATACATCTGACCGGCTTCCTGATGCAGCGACAGGGGAACGCAGTTATATATCGTATTAAAACAATAATAGTGGTTCATCAATACCGGAAATTCCCTGTTCTCCTGATCGATGATCCGCGTCCCTGCTTTCGTGCGGTCGCAGCCACCCGTTGTATTGACGATACAGTTGGCGCTGTACATCATGGGCAGATATCCATATACGATTAATTCCCTTGCATCCTTTCTTATTGCATGGGAAAGCTCTTTTCGATTCAATTCAAGCGGAGCGGTATAAGATACGGCATGCTTTAACACGTCATGCTCCGCCTGGGCGTTCATGATGTAGATCCCCTGATCCGCCTTGAGTTTCTGCCTTTTTAGCATCTCCCGCTCCGCAGCCGGACGGTTCTTTCCATATCGTTCCGCATACTCTCCCGCTATCCCCATAGCGTCAAGGCTGCCGCAATATATCCCTTCCGGCGGCATATCATCGGTAAGGCGCAGCGCTGCCTCAAGCTGTTTCCTGATCCTTGCGATATCTTTCTGGCGTATGATCTCAGGCAATCTGAGATACCACTTTTTAGATGCTTCCGATATCTGCCGGAGCAGTCCGGCGGCTGTATCGCGATCCTTCCCTCTGCCATCGCCGCATTCTCCCTTATGCGCCCCATTCCCGATTCCTTCTTCGGAAAGCATCATAAGATCCATGATCACGCCGTCTGCATATGGATACCTTAGAACTGTTCTCAACTGCTCCCTCGTTTTCACGCCGATGAGAATGTCAGGCTTTTTGTCAGAAGACTGTCCCTTATCTATAAAACGATCTTCTCCCTGCGATTGATTCATTATTTTTATATTTTCTCCAGAGATCTCCTGCTGCAGACAGCTATGGCGGTCATCAGGGAATAACGCCCTATCCAGCTTCTCCAGGACCATCCTGCGCAGATCCTTCAGCTGGCTGACTGCCGCAAAGGATCTCCCGTCGTTAATGATCTTAAGCTCCTTGATCTCATAAAAGGTATTACCCGTCTTACAGATCTGTTTTCGGATCTCTTCATCGGAAACGGCGCGTTTTTCCGCCACGGCAGCAGCCGCTCCTTCTGCTGATTCCTCATGTTCATCCAGCCGCAAAGTCAGCCGCATCGGTTTCCCCTGACATACAAGGATCTCGCCGCTGACCGGATAACGCTTCCTTTCCGTAAGATAACGCCTGCGGATATCCTCTTTTAAGGCATCGCTGCAGCCGGAATAGGCAGGATCAGCCAGACTGATCATATCTTTAGAATTATGCCTGAAATAATATCCATCCTGAAGCTCAGAGCGGATATAAAGCTCCTTTAAAACCGTTCTGTCTTCTTTTGTCACTACATACTTTTCCCCATTTTCTATCCGGTCAATCACTTTGCGGTAAGCTGCGGTAACGCCTGCCGTATATTCCGCCGCCTTCATCCGTCCCTCGATCTTAAAAGAATCGATGCCGGCATCTATCAAAGCCCCGATCTGATCAACAGAACACATATCCTTCATGCTGAGAAGATAAGCGTCCTTTTGTCCCGTCAGATGATACTTCTTTCTACAGGGACCGGCGCATCTTCCGCGATTGCCGCTCCTTCCTCCCGCAAGACTGCTCATCAGGCATCTTCCGGAATAAGCGTAACACATCGCCCCATGGATAAAGCACTCCAGCTCCATCCCCGTCTTCTTCAGCTCCATAAGCTCCGCCAATGACAGCTCACGTCCGGGGACAACGCGTGTCACATGATATTCTCTCAGCCATTCCATGCCTGCGGCGGACAAGATCGAAAGCTGCGTGCTTGCATGTATCTCCATCTCCGGAAAATACTGATGCAGGCATGACAGCAGTCCCAGATCCTGCACGATCACGGCATCCAGTCCTGCCTGATACAAGCGGTCAAGGACAGAAAGCGCCCGCGGCAATTCCATGGTTTTTAACAGCGTATTCATGGTCAGATAAAGTTTTCTGTGATACAGATGAGCATAATGTATCATTTCAATCGTTTCTTCTATCGTCAGGTTTTTAGCATATGCTCTTGCCGAAAATTCTTCCGTGCCAAGATATACCGCATCCGCTCCGGCATTGATCGCGCCGACCGCCCCGTCGATATCTCCCGCCGGCGAAAGAAGCTCCGTTTTCCTTTTCTTCTCAGGCAATGCCCGCTACCTCCTAATCAGCCGTTCCTTAGATATGATGAATGGCTGCCCCAAACAGGCAGCCATACTTACTTCATGCCGATGCGGCATTTATTTTTTCCGGTCCCGTAATTCCGTTTCCAGTTGGACGATACGCTTGGCGCTTTCATGCAGCTCATCCTGCACCTGCTTGATATTTTCCCGAAGCGAATCCACTACCATATCCTTGTTGACGATATCATGCTTCATATCATAAAGTTCATTCTGCTTCGCTTTGATCTCCTCCTCCAGCTGCGCAATCTGTCTCTTTGCCTTAAAATACTCGTCCGCAATATTAAGCTCTATCAGCCGGTGCTGTGTATCAGCATTGGCATGTTTAAAGGCATCTACTTTCTGATATTCCACAATTTTATTATTGATAAAGGACGCTATCTTCTGAAGATGCTCCTCACTTTCATACCCGCTTATGGTAAGCACCTTGCCGTCAATCACCACCTGAACATCCGTCTTCTCCGTCATACGATTGTCCTTTCCTCCCTAATATGATTTCGCAGTCTATACGTATATTATATATCATCACGATAAAGGTTTTCAAGTCCAAAATGGCGATAGGCTTCCAGAGTCGCCATCCTGCCGCGTGGAGTACGGCTGATGAAACCGTTTTTGATCAGATACGGTTCATATACATCCTCGATCGTCCCCGGATCTTCCCCCAATGCCGCCGCAAGCGTATCCAGCCCTACCGGTCTGCCGTTAAATCTTTCGATCATGGCAAGCAGGATATTGCGGTCCATCTGATCCAGTCCGTATTTATCCACCTCCATCAGATCCAGCGCATAATCCGCCGTTTCCTTAGTAATGCTGCCGTCAAACTTGATCTGCGCAAAATCCCGTACACGCTTCAGCATACGGTTGGCGATCCTCGGCGTTCCGCGGCTTCTGCGCGCAAGCTCCAAAGCGCCGTCGCACTCAATGGGNNGCGCCGTCGAGCTCAATGGGAACTTTTAATTTTGCGGCAGAATTCATGATGATATGCTGCAGCTCCTCTATGGAATAAAATTCCAGCCGATGGATCATGCCAAAACGATCTCGAAGAGGCGCCGTCAGCAGACCGGCTCTCGTCGTCGCGCCGATCAGCGTAAACCGCGGCAGCTCCAGACGGATGGATT
>DLOQ01000052.1 GCA_002479655.1 Lachnospiraceae bacterium UBA7480 | reverse complement strand
TGGCAGCCGATAGCATTGTTCTCGCTGCCAAGACCATCCTCGCCCCATACTTTTTGGTATATCTGCTCATATGTAAGGACACGTCCCTTATTTGCTACAAGCAAACAAAGAATATCATACTCCTTTGCTGTCAGGTTGATCTCCCTTCGGTCACGGTATATCTTCCGCTGATCGAGATAAATCTCAAGCCCTGGAAGCGATACCATCGCCTCGTCTTTTATCCGGATATATTCAAATTCAGGATACCGCTTCAAGACCTCCATTATCTCATCAAAAACTGGGAAATCCTTTTCATTTAATTCAATTATCATAACACGTCCGATGGTATCACCTCCAGTGCCCTCATATTAACAAGCAACGCAATTTATCGTCATATTGATATTGTGTATATTGTAGCTATTGGGTTATTTCTTCTTAGGCTTCATACCCCAGAACACCACATTCATCAAAACAACAATCAATGCAGTGGCAGCCATTGCCACCCAAAATCCCATATTAAGTCCAAACAGAGATGTTCTTCCGAACAGACTCATCCATATATTCGTCCAATTCATGTCTCAATTCCTCCTTTTCAAAGCAGCTCGCCATAATGCCGTACATAAGCCTTTTTCAGGCTTGTCGCTAATACCATATATAGCAGGATACACGGAATCAAGTAAGCAAAATAGGTTACCGGCAGTGCCACAAAGCCCAGCATTTTTCCAAACGCTGTAAATGGAATAATCGTGAGTACTGCAATCCCCGTACAGGTCAGCAATGTCAAGGGAGCGGAGGCGCGGCTCTGGATAAATGGAAGCTTCGGGGTACGGATCATGTGAATGACCAGCGTCTGGCTCCACATAGATTCCACGAACCAGCCGGCCTGAAACATAGCTGTATAGGCTGTCTGCATCTGAGACAGCTCCGCACCGCTGAAATGACTGGCCAGATCGTTATATAGCACTCCTCCGGATACAAACAGTGGGCAGAATACAAAGTACATGAAAATGTAGGTCGTAAAATCGAAGATGGAGCTGGTTGGCCCAATCCAGATCATAAAACTGCCTACCGAGGACGCATCCCATGTACGAGGTATTTTTAAGAATTCCTCGTCCACGTTATCCCATGGAATAGCAGTGCAGGACAGGTCATAGATCAGATTCAGGAAAATCAAATGAACGCTCATCATAGGCAGGAACGGGAGCAGTGCCGATGCAGCCAGAACAGAAAACATATTTCCGAAGTTGGAGGATGCCGTCATTTTGATGTACTTAATCATATTCGCATAGGTTTTTCTGCCCTCTATAATACCTTTTTCCAGCACCATCAAATCCTTTTCCAAAAGAATGATATCGGCACTTTCCTTTGCCACGTCAACCGCCGTATCCACGGAAATACCAATGTCAGCGGACTTCATGGCAGCAGCGTCATTGATTCCATCACCCATAAATCCTACGGTATGGCCGGCCTGACGCAGCGCTGTGACGATACGGGCCTTCTGCTCCGGGGTCAGTTTTGCAAATACATCTGTTGTTTCAACAGCCTTTGCAAGCTCTTCATCCGTCATTTTCTGCAAGTCTGAACCTAACAACATATTGCGTACTTCCAAACCAACCTGAGCGCAGATAGTACGGGTCACTTTATCGTTATCGCCCGTCAGGATTTTAGTGATGACTCCATGTTCCTTCAATGCCTGGATGGCGTCAGCGGTGGTTTCCTTTGGAGGATCAAGGAATGCCAGATACCCGATCAATACCATGTCACACTCGTCTTTTACACCAAATGCGCCAACAGGAGAAGGATTGCTCTTTTGGGCAATGGCAAGCACACGGAAGCCCTTATCATTGAGGGCATCTACAGTTGCCAGGACTTTCTCCTTCAATTCCCCGGTCAGGGGCTGAACACTATCGTCATATTCTGCAAAAGAGCAGACTGTCAGCATTTCCTCAACGGCTCCCTTGGTGACCATCTGGGTCTTGCCGGTTTTATCCTGCACTACTGTGGACAGACGGCGACGGGCAAAGTCAAAGGGAATCTCATCAACCTTGACGTAGTGTTCTGAAAGATCAAGCAGTCGGGGATCATTTGCTTCTTCCTCCTCAGTTTTACAGATGATTGCCAAGTCCATCAGGTTCTTATAGCCCGTCTGAAAATAACTGTTCAGATATGCATGGCGCAGAACGCGCAAATCTTCTTTTCCCATGACATCCATGTGGTATTCCAGAACTACCTGATCCTGTGTCAGCGTACCGGTCTTATCCGTACACAGAATGTCGATTGCCCCAAAGTTCTGAATCGAGTTCAGATTCTTCACGATGGTCTTTTCCTTGCTCATGGAGACTGCACCCTTGGCAAGGCAGGTTGTCACGATCATAGGCAGCATCTCTGGTGTCAAACCGACAGCGATAGAAATGCCGAAAAGGAACGCTTGCAGCCAATCTCCCTTTGTAATACCGTTGACGACAAAAACAAGCGGCACCATAATCAGCATAAAGCGGATAAGCACCCAGGACACTGCATTGACACCCTTTGTAAAGCTGGTTTCCACTGCTTCCTCTGCCACCGAGGATGCCATGGAACCAAAGAGTGTATTGTCGCCAACCGAAATAATGACACCGATGGCACTGCCGGAAACCACATTGCTTCCCATGAAAGCAATGTTTTGATACTCGGTAATGTTATCGTTCTCGGATGCGGAAACATTGGCAGTTTTTTCAATCGGTTCACTTTCCCCGGTCAAACTGGACTGGCTGATAAACAAATCCTTTGCGTCAACAATGCGCAGATCGGCAGGAATCATATCCCCTGCGGAGAGGTGGACAATATCGCCTGCCACCACATCCTCCAGAGGGATCTCCTGCTTTATCAGCTCTTTTCGATCTACGGTGCAGGTTGTAGTGATCATAGCCAGCAATTTTTCTGCCGCATTACCACTGCGGGATTCCTGTACAAAACGGAGTGTACCGGAAAGAAATACCATGCTCAGGATAATCACCACAGTCAGACAGTCGAAATCCTCTTTTGCACTGCCGAACAGCTCAAAGTAGGGGAAAATCATATCTGTCATTGTGTACACCAGTGCCAAACAGAAAAGAATAGCGGTGAAGGGATTGATAAATGCACCTGCCAGACGCTGGGGCAGAGATTTCTTTTTCTGCTGTGTCACCTTGTTGATCCCATACTTAGAGCGGTTAGCAGCAACGCCCTCGTCAGAAAGTCCACGCAAAGTTGTATCCATACTCTTTAATACTTCCTTGATTGGATGCGTTGCTGCATAATGCATACGGCGGTTCTGCTCATCACGGCGAACCGCTTTCTCTGCAACCATACGAATCTGTTGACGGTTGCTTATTTTTTTCTTGTTCATTGGTCTTACCTCCATAATTTTATTTTTGAGGCAAAAACAGAGTATCATGAGGAAAACGGCCTCTGACCGATGTCTCCCATTGTACTGCTTTTTTGCCTGTTGCTTCGCGGACTTCCGTCAGCGTCCATTTCCTCACCTCCACTTCAAAATATCTATGTCAACCGCCGAAGCGGATTATTGATTACGGTAACAATTGCTTTTTCCGATATACCAAACATCCAAACCGGCAATGATAAGCCATGCAATCATAGCACATACAAACCAGTGTTCTGAAAATCCTGACCACAAGCCTCTCAGCAAGAAAATCATGCCATTCAAAGCAATCACTTCACCGATATTACGACAGAGCGGCAAGATTTTGATTTTTCTTTTTTCCTCCTCTGGCATGGCTTTCCATGCAGATAAATGAACATGTCCTTTTCCGCAGGCAAATATAATGCCTGCAATACAGAAAAGAATTCCAAAAAAGATACAGGTAAAATTCATAGATTTTCACTCCTTCCATTTGTGTATTTTTCTTTTCAGATTATTGAGTTTACAAACTTTAACCAATAATACGATTGCGGTGATAGCGAGAACAAGCCAAATCGATGCTGTTACTTGATACCAAAGCTGAAATATCAGAGTCCTCCAATCATGAAATAACCAACCCATTCCTCCGCAGATTACTGAGAAAATGATGTAAAGCGTCCTAAAAAATGCTGGCATAAATTTATTTTTTCTTTCTCTCATCTGCAAGCGACCTCCTTCTTTCAAAATACAGTATAAAAAAATCGCAAGGANNTTCCTTGCGATTTTGCAAGAATTATATTAGAGCTTGTCATTGAATTTATATCCGATACCCCAGATTGTCAGTATGTATTCCGGCGCGTCTGGATTCGGTTCTATCTTTTTTCTCAGTTTTCGGATAAAGGCCATAATGTTGCTGTCATCTAATAGATATTCGCTTTCCCACACAGCCTGATAAATCTGCTCCTTTGTAAATACTTCTCCCCGGTTCCGGGCCAGAAAATACAGAATGTCAAACTCTTTTGGAGTGAGAACTATTTCCTGACCGTTACGGATCACTTTTCGGGTCTGCGGATAAATTGACAGTATCCCACAGCAGATTTCATTGTTTACAGAGAATCTGGTTTCCATCCCGCCAAGTTCCAGCATAAGGGAATCCGCTTTCCCGTTCATCAAATCATCAATTCCCTCCAGTAATTCCTTCGCTCCAGGAGTGTCAGGCGCGGAAGTGCGGATCTTCTCATGAAGCCACTTTGTAAAGGCGGAATCCAAACTGATGATACCCACATTCTTTTTCATGGCTGATTCCTCCTTCCTCAAAGTAATTCATGGTATTTCTTCACATACCAGCTTTTTGCCAGTGTTACTAATAACAGATACAACACAACGACTACAGTCAGAAAGCCAAAATAGGCAAACGGCATGGATGTCAGCCCGATCAGGCATCCGACGGGCGTAAATGTCAGAACCGTAAAAAACAGAATTCCAAGCATTGTGATCAACATCACCGGGCGTGAAGGCTTGCTCTGCAGCAGCGGTATCTTTCGGGTGCGTAACAGATGCAGGATCAATATCTGTGTCCACATGGATTCCAAAAACCATCCGGTCTGGAACAGGGCAATGAACTGTTCCTGCCCGGTCGTTCCGGCAAATGCCGCAAAACCGTCTCCGCAAACAGCAGGGCAAAATACAAAGAACAAAAACACAAAGGTCAGAATGTCAAAGAGTGAGCTGATCGGACCGAAAAAACACATGAAGCGCCCCAATGTCCTTCCGGACCATTCAAGCGGCTNNCTGTGAAAGAGTGTCCTCGTCCACATGATCCCACGGAAGTACAAGGCATAATACATCATAGAGCAGATTCAATAAAAGAAGCTGTACCGATGTCATTGGGAAAAAAGGCAAAAACACACTGGCTAAGACAATCGAAAAAATGTTACCAAAATTGGACGATGCCGTAATCCTGATATATTTTGACATGTTGGAGAACGCTTTCCGTCCTTCCAGAATCCCCTCCTCCAAAACATTCAGATCTTTTTTCAGCAGGATCACATCCGCACTCTCCTTAACCGCTTCTGCCGCCGTATCCACCGAAATCCCCACATCCGATTCCACAATGGCAGGCAGATCATTCATTCCGTCTCCAAGAAAGCCAACATTATGACCGTTTGCCTGCAATATCTTTACGACCTGCACCTTCTGTTTCGGAGAAAGTTCAGCAAAAACATCCGTATGTTCTATGCGGATAATCCTTTCATCTTCTGTCAATCTGTCAAGTTCTGAACCCGTCAGGACTTCCTCTGCGCCAATGCCCAGACGGCGGCAGATGGAAACCGCAACGCTTTTTTGATCGCCTGTCAGCGCTCTGATTCCTACATGGAGATCTTTCAGCTTTTTTACAGCGTCTCCCGCCGTACTCTTTGGTGCGTCAAAAAACGCCAGATAACCCAAAAGAGTAAAACCGCGTTCGTCTGCGACGTTCAAAAAGTCCCGGTCAAGGGGCTTGTATGCCACCGCCAGAACCTTCATGCCATCCTCAAGCATCTCGTCTACAACAGCGTGGACGCTGGAAAGCACATCAGATTCAAATTCCCTTTGTGTTCCCTTGTGTTCAATAAAACGGCAGCGTCGGCAGACCTCATCAATATCGCCCTTGACAACGAGCAGATTTTCTCTGTCATTTTTTACAAGGACACTTGCCAGCTTCCGTTCGTAGTCAAAAGGCAGCTCATCCAATTTAGGGTGGCAGTCGGCAAACTCCCGAAAGTGGGAACTGCGTCCAGGCATATCCAGACATTTAAGAATCGCGGCATCCAAATGGTTCCTGACTCCCGTATGGTAAAGACTGTTCAAATAAGCAAAATCCAGCACCTTTTCGCTTTCATTTCCGAGAATATCCATATAATATTCCAACAGAACCGTATCGCCGGTCAGGGTACCGGTTTTATCCACACAGAGAATATCCATACTGCCAAATCCCTGCATAGCATTGATATTTTTTACTACCGTCTGCTTCTGCCCCATGACCGCACTGCCTCTGGCCAGGCAGGCATTGATCACCATCGGCAGCATTTCCGGGGTCAGCCCTACGGCAATGGAAAGCGCAAACAGAAATGCCGCCAGCCAGTTGCCCTTGGTAAGACCGCAGGCAACAAAGACAAGAGGAGTCAAAATCACCATGAAGCGGATCAATACCCATGCGATAGAATTTGCTCCAAAATCAAATCCTTTTTTACGACTGGCATCTGTTTCAGAAAAACTGCCATAAACGGTGTCCTGGCCGACAGCCAGAACAATACCTTCCCCTGTACCGCCAATCACAGAGGAACCCATGAAAACGATATTTTTGTATTCCGCATAAGTCTGTGCCTCTTTTTCTGATAAAGTTTGGGAATCCTTCTCCAATATGGCACTCTCACCTGTTATGACTGATTGCGAAACAAAAAAATCGTTTGCTGCTGTCAACCGGATGTCAGCCGGAACCCTGTCACCGGCAAATAGCTGCACCTTGTCACCAACAACCAGCTCACCAGAAGAAATCCCTGTCCATTTTCCATCCCGATACACCGACACAGTAGAATGTACGATTTTTGACAAATAGTCCGCAATATGCTTTGCCCGCATTTCCTGGCTAAAACGCACAATGCCGCTGATAAGCAGCATACACACAATAATCAATACTGTTGTAATATTGCGGCCGAAATTGGAAGCCAATAGTACATCTGTCAAAAAGGAAATGCCTGCCAGTACGAACAAAATAATAGAAAACGGATTAATAAAGGCTCTCCGCAAACGAAAGAATACTGTATCAGTCGCCCGGCCAGTCAAAGTGTTGCTGCCGTAATGTTCACGGCATCTTTCCACTTGTTCTTCGCTATATCCATCTTTCGGAATCTGAAGGTTCCGGTATAGTGCATTAATATCCGTGTGTGCATAGTGATTCACTCGTTCGTGTATCGAATGGCCACTTTTCATCCATTTCACCCCCATGCGGTTTTTATTCATCATACCATACAATTATTAAAAAAATCAGGTTTAAATCTTGCTTTTTTCTTGTTT
>DLOQ01000099.1 GCA_002479655.1 Lachnospiraceae bacterium UBA7480 | reverse complement strand
ATACATGGAGCGGAATTTGTACATCATAAATCTCCTGCCATTCTTCCCGATGCGTTCCTGCTTAAAAATCACCGGTCCTCTGGATTCTATCTTAATGGCAAGCGCCACAAAGGGGAAGATGACTGCCGTAAACAGCAGTCCAATAATACTCCCTACAATATCCATAAACCGCTTGATCATCAGACGGCGGTAGTCCATATTCTGCAGAGAGAATGAAATAACGGAAAATCCCGCGANNATTCAATTCATCCATCTCAATACTATAATGACAGAGGATCCCCATGGCCTCAAACTCCATGATCATCTCCTTCACGATCTCCAGCTCTGTCCTTGGCAGGGAGATAAATACTCTGTCAAGGATATTCTGCGTAGCAGTCTCAATCAGATTCTCCCTGTCTGCAATGACCGGTATGCCACAGATCTCCTTCCCTATCATCTCCGCATCCATGATCGCCATCGATGTCAGCTCATAATTCCAATGCGGTTTTTCCAAGATCTGCGTAACCATCCGATCCGCATCCTTCGCGTCAGTGATTACCATGAGTTTATCGCTGTTGACGCTCCTTTTGTACCGCTTCAGCATATATTCTTTAAAACAGATATGAAAAATATATGTCAGCAGAAGATTGAAGCAGGCAAAATAGATCATGACCAGTCTGGCAAAAATATCCGCATTTTTAGTAAAAACGAGAAATGTGCTGCTCAGCAAGACTAGGATGATATTATATTTTCCATCCGCTATGGCCTCTTTAAAATAGCCCCGTTCAAAAAAATCCCTGTTCCAATCCGTCATGACAGAATAGAGCAGTGTCAGTACCATCAGAAAGATACCATAAGCAAAATACATCTCCTGATGATCATCCACATAAAAATCTCCAAAACGGATCAAAAGCGCCGACAGATAAGACAGCATTACGCTGCACATCTCAATCAGAACCAGACTATAAGTTTTTACAACTCTGCTTTTCCGATAAATGTGATTCATAAATCCCTCTGTTTGATCAATGACCCAAACCTTTCTTTAGTATCCATCTTAATTTCCGATCCAGATATTCCCACCTTCCGATCCGGTGTTCCTTAATTGACGCATAACCTTTATGAAAATCCAACGCCATTCTGATCAAAAAACTGCGATACGGTTTTTCCTGCCATAGTTTAAATTTATCAAATACATAGCTGTTTTCCCAGAAGATCAGATCTTCATCCTCCAGACAGCTTCTCGTTACCTGTGTCTCCATTAATCCAATAGACACCAACGGGCTGGTACAATCTGCATATCCCGAATTTTCAGATAATATCCTCAGATAATAATCAATATCCACCAGCCATTTCAATCGTTCATCCATCAGGATCCCCCGGTTCCGAACCAGAACCGCGCTTGGCGCGCCGATCATATTCACAAGGAACAGATTACGGATGTCCGTATCCAACTGCCATCGTTCTATGTCGGAAATACATCTGACAAATGATTCTTCTTCATTAACGCATCCGTCTGCATCATATTTTATCTCTTTTGTTCCACAAAATGCAAGATCTACATCCGGATGATCATCCAAAAGCTCCACCAGACGCAGCAGGCTGTCCGCATTGCTGAAACAATCATCATGATGCATGATTTTTACATAAACTCCCTGTACCATCCGCAGCGCCGCATTAGTATTGGCCGTAGGTCCCAGTCTGGACTTGTTTTTGTGATAATACAGATTCAGATCAGCGTACCTGGATGCCAGTTCCTCCACATCACTCTGATCGGAATCATCAGTCAGATAGATCCGGTAATCCTTAAATGTCTGAATCCTGATAGATTCCAGCAGCCTTGCCAAAGATGCGGCATTATTATATGCAGGAATACAGATCGATACTTTCTCCATTTCAGTCATCCGTTCCGAAGCAGTTCACGGCATCGTTATACTTGCGGCATCTCACAAATGATCCGGCAAAACGCTTCTGATTTTTGTTATTATTACACGACTGCGGCTGCCGGTCAGAATGGTCATGCTTGAATAATCTGCCAAAAATCTTCATACAGACAGCTTTTTTTATCTGCAACGCCGTACCACCGCGAGGGAGCAATTACATCCCTGCTGCCGCTAAGCATCTGTGCCCACCATGAAAAAGAACTGTTGGACATGATCCTGTGCTCGGAAAGACTCATTAGAACCAGTTCCTCGTAATCCTCCTGCGCAATATTACAGACTTCCGTATCCGTACTGTTTTGGCAAAATTGTTCCTCCGCATATGACTTATCATCCGAGAAAAGGAAAAATCTGGGATGCTCCAGCTTTCTGCGGTACTGCTCCATTGCTTTCCGGTAATACTGCTCCGTGCATACCTGATGCATCCCGTCACCGATATAATCACCCCTTCTAAGATGCACACATACGCTTTCAGGATGACAAAGCCGCCTGACATAATCCGGATATCTTTCCAACACACCGCTTCTCTCTATAATCTCTTCTCTCAAGACACGCTCCATGAATCTTGCATATTCCGGAACCTGCCAGTAACCATAAACAATATTGACATCCGCCGTCAGTCTGTCAGGCCCCGGATGTTCCCGTTCCACGAGAAGATTCAGGATCTGTCCTTTTTCTGCCAGTCGTTTATTGTTTTCTTTTTCAAGCTTAAGCAGCCTCCGCATACGATTTTTCCTGCGGATATACCACGGATTCAGAAAATTTTCAAAACGCTTCCCTACGTCCTTGACTGTCCGGTCATATTCCTCCTTTGTCAAAAGGACGCCATCATGCTTTAACGCAAAATGTCCCAATGCCTCTTCATAACCCGCATGATGCTTCATATCTGCTTCGGATATATGGCTGTAATCCAGATAAAGCTCCATTCCGCTTTGTTCCGCCATATATCGCGCATACGCATAAGCAAACAATTGATTGCACATTCCCACATTCATGGTACGAACAATTATCTTTCCCGACATTATATGCTTCTATGCCTCCAACGCCATATCATTATATATTACATACACAATTTTCATCATACATTCTCCTGCTTTTTTCGCAATCGATTATATATATTTTCAAAACCGCTGATAACCCGATAACATGGATCGCCGATCAAAAAAGAACGCATCCTTATCTTCTTGGCAAGCGGCCATGTCTCCTTTTTAAAATATTCCTCATAAAACATTTTGAACCATCCTTTTATTTCACGCCGTATCTCTTTCTTCCTGATCACCTGATAAAAATGGATGGACGTATAAAGCGCAAGATTCACTTCCAGACGTATCAGCTCCGTTTCCCCATTCTGACGGTAAAAATTCAGCCGTTCTTTTCCTGCCTCCAATGATGGCAGATAGATACGGTCACTATGATCCGCCATGATACTTCCCTTACGCTGGCGGTAATAATACAAGGCTCTGGATGTCGTTACTACCTTCTCCGCTATATAGATCGCGCGGTATGTGGTATAACCATCCTCATATAGCTTTCCCTTCGGAAAACGGATCGTTGCATATAAGCTTCTGTGATATAATTTATTCCATGTGACCAGGCAACGCTGCTTATTCATCGTATAAAACTGCTTTTCCGCCTCAACAGGTGTATAAACCGTGATCTCTTCTTCCGCTCCGCTATCTTTATCTACTTCAAGCGAATACTCCGCATCCTCCTCTACCTCTTTTAAATCGCACCACGCCAGCTTTGCCCGATGTTCCGTTACCAGTTGATATAATCTTTCTACCATATCCGGCGCGATAAAATCATCAGAATCTATAAAACAGAACCATTCACCGTCCGCCTTCTCTATCCCTGCATTTCTCGCATCCGATAAGCCCCCGTTCTCTTTATGAATCACAAGGATACGCTCATCTTTTTCTGCATATTCCTCACAAATCTCACCGCTGCGATCCGGGGAACCATCGTCCACCAATATGATCTGCAGATTGTGATATGTCTGAGCAAGCAAGCTCTCAATACACTGTCCCAGATATTTTTCCACTTTATAGATCGGAACGATCATACTGACCAACTGATTCTCTGTTTTTTTTGCACTCATGCCGCAAGCCTCTTTTTTCGATCCTAACCTCATCTCTTTTTTCTTACATTACGATCTCACTATCTGCCATTTATCATTCCCGTTTCTATCCTTCTCACTCTTATACTTCCCATGTCAGTATTTTGGATCTGTCATTCTCAATATCTTCCGGTGATTTTCAGCAATGTCCTCTCCAGCCTTGCCAAACCGTAACCGCACATACCGGTAATATAACGCAGGCAGAATCCCAAATATTGCATCCCCCCGCTTTCCTTCATCCGATATACCCTTATGGCTTCGGTCAGCCGGTACTGCACGGCAGTACTGTAAAAAGGATCGCAGCTTTCCTGATCGATCTCATTTCTATGCCGGAACAAATAGGCGTAATCAGGATAATGCCTGATATTGCTAAGTCCTCTTCCTTTCGGATTCAGCTCCAGCTCCACTGCATAACCAATCATATTGGAGGCGGCTTTTTTCAAACGGTCGATCCCGTTCCATGAGGAACCCGCCACCTGCCGGTAAGCCCCCATACATTCCGGGAGGAAATACATCTTCCCCATCTGAAACAGCCAGTAGGTAATATTATTATCATCAAAATATCTCCGGCAATTCTCCGACGGAGGTGCTTCACGATACCGGTTACGGAACAGAATGGCATTCGACTGTACAAACATCAATTTCCAGTACTGTTTCACGGATATCTTGCGTTCCCTTTTTGCCCTCAGCAGAGGCGTCTGCCTTCCGTCCGGATATACCATCATCAAGTTATGCGCACACATAATGCAGTCTTTATTCTCCGGAAGCTCTAATATTTTTACCATACGCTGCAGCCGGTCGTCCGCTGTATAATAATCATCCCCATCCAAAAAGGTACAGTATTTTCCTTTTGCTTTTTCCAGAAGATTCAGACGATTAGCCGCGGAACGTTCTACTCTGTTATATATCCTGCCTGCCTCTCTCTCCATGGAATAGACCTTGACCTGATCCGGATACTTTTTTTCATATTCCAAAAGAATCTCCCTCGTTCCGTCATCAGAGCCGTCATCCCCGACCAATATCTCAAACGCGGACTCCATCCTCTGATTTAACACGGATTCCATTGTCTGCGCAATATATTTTTTTATATTATAAGTTGTTATTAATACACTGATTTCCAAAACAGTCCCTCTTTATTTTTTCTGAATATCATGAATGGACGGCAGCCCCTTCAAAAAAGGGACTCTGTGTAGTCCATGCCAGATCCTGCGTATCCATTTGCCATTATTATCCGGATTGGATGTCGGCTTCTGATATCCGGCAGGTTTATCCATGTGTATCTCTGTCAACACCCTGATCCATTCCGGCAGGATCTTCTCCGGCAGGAACTCTGTTCTGGCAAACGCGGCTGCCGCCTGTCCCATGCAGATATTTTTTTCTTTATCTACAAGAAGATCAACGATCACCGGCGCAAGCTGTTTTACATCTTTATAAAGAATCCCTGTTTTTCCATCCTGTACCGTATCTAACAGACCATTTTTGCGTCGTGATACAACGGGCATACCGCAGGCTCCCTTTTCGATTGCGGATAAGCAGAATGTCTCCGTCGCCATGGGATTGACTACCCCCACTGCCGACTGCCTGTAGATCTTATACTTTTCCTCTCCCATAATCCCATGAAAAAACACGGAAGGCAGCAGCTTTCCCTCCTGATCGCAAAGAAAAGGAAGAAACAGATCCTCATATTCCTTATCCGCGATCCCCATAGCTCCCATCACACTATTCTGATCGTACAACTTCCCAGAACCGATGACATGAAGCTGCGCATCCGGCACCTGCCTGATGATCTCTTTCCAAGCCGCTGCCAGCAGATGAAAATTTTTATCATATGTCAGGCTTCCGGTATAAGTCACATATGGCGGATACACATCCCCCCTAACCATCTCTCCGGCGGGCGGCACAAACATATTTCTGACCACATCCATCTTACGGATGATATTATCGTCCAGATAATAATCATACATCTCCCGTCCGACACAGATAATACGGCTGACGGCTTCCCAACGATCCAGCAGACGGATCTCTTCTATTGTCAGCTTATTGTGCATCCAGACAATATATTTAAGCGGATAATCCGCCATCAGGTCATAAACTTCTTTCGTCTGATGATTTCTAATCAGAATCATCTCATTGCCATCTAAAACAGCCTGTTCCAGCGCATCCCGAATTAAGTCTGTTTTTTTTGCCTTCTTCGCCGGAAGGAGATTTTCTTTTATCTGATATACAGTATAGTCAATCTTATCCCCATGATCATTCAGGTATTTCATTAAAAGCAGGAAACAGAACGCCGTTCCGCCGACACCGGGATTGCCGGTTTCCGGATGGGAAAGATCCATATGTTCCATCTCATCCTCCTGAAATAATATTGCCAGCTTGATCATTCCTCCGGCTCCTTTGCTTCAAAATATGATTCGTCTACTACCAGATTATATCCGTTTTTAGTACAACCAGAATCCAATAATTCATCAATGTAGGGAACCAGCTCCACTGCTTCCGGCACCCTGTTGATCGGACTTTTCATTGCTGTCATTTCCTTGATTCTGGGATCCATTTTGGATAGAAACTTTGTGTCCATCATGATCGGAGAAATCCCGTTAATTTTCAGATTTTTCCCTCCATACTCTGCAGCTGCCGCCTTCATGGCTCCCAGCAGCGCATATTTTGCCACGATATAATCCGGCATAAACTTCGGCGGAAGCTCGTCCTCCACATAAGAGGAAAGCATTACCAGCACCCTGTTGCCATACTCCTTTTGCATCAGCGGAAGAAACTCTCTTGTAATGATTAAGAAAGAATATAGCTGGACATTCATTTCCTGCCTTAAATAATCCGTATCAATCTCCCGATAACGCATATAATCAAATGTTACAGCTGGGAAATGAAGGATATAATTGGGATATTTGACATACTGCTTCACCTGATTGACAAGCTTTAACGCCTGTTCCTCATCTGTCAGGTCAGCCTGCAGGAGTTTTAATTCAATTCCCGGATATTCCTTCGCGATCTCCTCCAGCTTGTCCTTATTTTTATAATAATGCGCGCAGATCAAGATAGGATTTTTGGCATTTTTACGGGTATGTTTCGCAAGGCTTCTGATATATTCCACAGCGACATCAGAAGACGCTCCAATCATCAAATACGTTTTTTTGAAATCCCTGCGTTCCTTCTCCATATTTTATCACTGCCTTTCTATCATATTCCTCATAAGTTTTTTAACCCTATGTTTAGAGCCCCTGCCTCATAATACCCACTTTTAACTGTTCTGTCCAAAATCACCTATCCTTGCAGAATCACGCTTTGCACCCCACAACAAGCGTCGCCCTAGATACTTTCTTTCCTTTTGCATTTTTAATATATGCCTTTATTTTCACTCTTTGAAATCCCTCATGAATCTCCACGACCTCCCCTGTCACCGTCAGCTCGTCCCCCTCATAGACAGGCGCATTAAATGTTGTATGGAGCTCGTGAAAGATACAATGCTCTCCGGGCAGATAAACGCCTGCCAAAGTCGAATAAAAGGATGCCGTAAGCATCCCATAAACAAGCCTGTGTTCATATCCGTGTTCCCTGGCATACGCTTCTGTCAGATGCATCGGATTGACATCCCCCGAAAGAGCAGTAAACTGTTCCTGCATTTCTTTTGTAACAGTCACCTGAAAGGATTCCGTCATCCCCGTAGTCAATTCTTCCAGTGTATAATGATTCATCTACTAAAAACCAGCCTTTCTTTATAAGCTGCCTAAAGGGGGCTTCAGTGGCTTTGAATAATATCAATCATTTCCCCCACATTCTTCATCCCCACAACATCCTTCATCTGAAATTTAAATCCAAAAGCCGACTCCACCTCAGAGATCAGCGTGATATGCATCAGACTGTCCCAGTCCTCTACATCATCTGCCGTCGTTTCTTCCATAACAACAATCGAATCATCATCAAATACGTCATGAAAGATATCATTTACTTTTTTTAAGATCTCTTCTCTGCTCATACGTTTCCTCCCTACAATAACACTTTACAGTTTAGCATATATTTTAGTATACCACAAGCGTACACTGTTATTCCCCACGCTCTATCCATGTTTTCTGTTTCTGATAAGCTACCGTCATGATTTCATATTTTCCTTCTCCCAGCGGATGAAATCCCATTTCTTCATAGAGATGCTCTACCATTGCATTCTTCGGGGTCTTGATATATTCTCCCACAACCCGTACCGCGTCTGCCTTTTGGGCTTCTTCCAGCATCGTATTGACAATAAAGGCTTCCATCGTCCGCTTCAATACCCGGCAGCTCATCAGCCAGTTTTCAATAAATAACGTATCTTCTTCTTTCTTCATGACCACTAAGCTGATCAATCCGTGATCTCCAAACTTATCCTTCAAAGTAAAATACAAAGTAATATACCTATCGTCCTTTGCAAGTCCGGCTGCCTCCTCCTCTGTGTAGCGCACCGTGCGCAGATTAAACTGATTGGAACGCTGAGAAAGCTGCGCGATCCTCGGAATATGAAATGCGTCAAAGGGCTTCGCTTCCGCCACCATACCAAGATGTTCAAGATATTCTTCATAAGTCGCAAACTGCTGTTTTAAAGAAGTTCTTCCTGCTTCCTCACGGTACTGTCTTGTCCTGTCCTGATCTGCCTCGCTGTATGAAATCGTTTCAAACAGATTCTGTTCTTTCAGATAGGAAAGATATAACGCAGGATCCTCCGGCAGCTCCGGCACGGTGATATCCGGCAGCATGCTTCTTACCAGATTCCGTTCAAATGGATTATCATCAAGAAATACAAAGCTGTCAGCGCCAAGATTCAGCGTCTCTATGATCTTCTTGATATTTTCCGCCTTATCCTCCCAATTTGCAATAAAAACAGCAATATCCTCCAGCCGCAGCACCATCTCCGGATGCTTTAAGAATGGCTCCTTTGCCTTCTCCTCATCATTTTTACTGCACACTGCCAGTATAATGCCGCGCTTCGTCAATTCCTTCAGCCAGAGCTGAAATTCCCAAAATGCATGTCCGATACCAAGTTCGCCGATCTGAATTCCCTCCAGACCGTCATCGCCGATCACGCCGCCCCACAATGTCTGGTCAAGATCAAGGATCACACATTTTTTTATTCTTGCCATAACCGCTTTTACGATGCCAATCACTTCCCTTGCAATCGCCGGCAGCGCCTCCGTGGAGAACGGCATCTTAGCCAGATAATAAAGTTTTTCATCATGGAACTGTTGCCTTCCAAGCTGATTCTGCACATAAGAAATATCTACAAGATATATTTCCTCATTCTGTGCCCCTTGCATCAAAAGAGTATTTAATTTTCTAAGCTGCCAAAGGAAGGAAGATTCTACACGGTTTGCATAATTACCAAAACACCTGTCGTCTGCTTCCGCATAATTAAACTGCAGGATCTTCATTTTTCTGCCTGTTTCCGGATGGCTGTATTCCTGAAGCCGTTTCCAGATCCTACGGATCTCCTCATATTTCTCTGCAGCAAATCTGTCCCTGTCGCCAACCGGCACTTCGCAATATGCTTCATACAGCTTTTCCGTGCACATCACGATCAGTATTGCATCCGCCTGATATTGATAAAGCTCCGAGTCCGGATCCATCACCTGCGCAAAGATCTGGTCATAATCCGTATCCAGAAGCTCCAGACCGATCCCCTCCTCATAAGCATATCCGGAAACTGCCTGCGCGATATGCTGCGTCGCACAATCTCCCACAAGAACCATACGATATCCTTGCAGACCGCTTTTATCTTTTTTGCTATTCTTCTTTAACTGTAAAAATGATAGCATCATCACAAATCCTCTGTTATTTTATATATTTAGGTAATTACGAAACGGTTTTGTTTGATTTACATAACTCTTTGTTTAGGCTTTACGCTTTGCAAACCACATAGACAGGATCAAGAACAAATAATTATACTTGTTAAATCAACGGATTCCTTCATACTCCAACAGCTTCTCCGACAAGATCTCAGAATATGCCGCCGCTCCCTCCGAATTCAAATGTGCTGTGTGATTATAAAAATATTCTACCGGCAGGAAATAATCCTGCGGGACTCCAAGGATATCCGCATTCATATAATCCGTCATCTGTTCATGGTACTGCGCCAATTCCTTCTCCGTTTCGATCAAAGAACCGTCGATCGTCATCGAATACGCTATTACAAAAGTAATATTCTGTTCTTCGCACCAGAAAGCAAATTCATTCAGCATATCCATCGTTTCCAGTTCCATATCTTCAAAGCATAGCGTATCTGTGGGAGATACCTCGGTTCCAATCAGAGTGCCTTCCCTAAGGACTGTCATATTCCCTTTCTCATCAAAGGAATCCAGAGAATACACCTGCTTATTTGAAGAGATCCCGGAACGCACGATCTCCACCAGATCTCCGGCAAATAAAGCGTACAGCTTCCGCCAGATCATTTTGTTGCGATAGCCGTCCAGTGTTCCCTCCCGCAGACTCCAATAGTGCGCCAGCCGTTCCTTATCACTTTCCAGCGCAGCGGAAATCACCATAAAGTCCTCATTATACCAGTTCGATTTTCCAAGCATATATACGATCGTATCTCCCGGCTTTGCTGTCTCATGTAAAATATCTACCAAGACCGGGATCCCTATGCCCGCCTCGATGCCAAGAATCTGAACGGGTCTGTCCAGTTCCTCCTCCATCACGGATACATCAATGCCAAAGGGAACATATGAGGAACCAAATACAATCACCTCCGGCTCCCTGCCTTCCTCCGCCAATGCCTGATACTGTAAAAGCAGCGCTTTCTGGTACGCATGATCATAAGCATCAGGGCATATCTCAGACTGCCATAAAAACCAGAACAGAGCGTGATATGCACCATATGCCAATCCCAGCACTATGATAAATTTTAAGAGAAATAAGACAAATCTTTTCAAGTTAATCCCTCATTCCGGAGCGTCACAAATTTGCAACGCCTATTTCGTATTTAAAATACATAGTATGCAAATCCTCCGCTGGACATATCGCCTTTTGTGATATAGATCAGCAATATGCCCCCCACATAGACCGCATAACGCACCACCGCCGGAAACCTGTGAAATCTTTCATAAACATCGATCCCTTTGTATTTCATACCATCCACCACACCAAGGATCAGCAATGGAACGGCAATCAAAAACAGATCATAAACATGCCAATAAATAAATTCCGCTGCCTGATATACATAAGGCTTCGCAAAGAGATTCCGCATCATTCTTATGGTCACTTCCATGGTATCCGGCCGAAAAAACAGGAAACTGAAAGAGACCAGCAAAAATGTCCTGAGAGTACGAAGCATATCCATCCATCCGGAGGCAAATATCTTCGGTGCGCTCCGATTCACTTTATCATAGACCGGTTTTAACAGCTCCGCAGAAATAATGATCAGTCCGCAGAACCAGTCATAACAAAGATAGTTCCAATCAAATCCGTGCCACAGCCCGATCAGCGTCCATACGGCAGTCAGTGAAATCGCCGTCGGAAACACATTCATGCCATAGCGGTTCTTTTTTTTCTTCATCGCTTTACGGATATTATCGCATAACTTCGTTCTCTGAACCGGATAAAAGACATAATTCTTAAACCACAGCCCCAGACTGATATGCCATCTGCGCCAAAATTCAGTGAGGCTCTGCGATTTGTAAGGGAGATTGAAGTTTATGTCAAGGCGGAAGCCCATTATCAGGGCAAGCCCGATTGCCATATCGGAATAGCCGGAGAAGTCACAGTAAATCTGCATGGTGTAGCCGATAACTCCCATAAGCGACTCAAAACCGGAGTATCCGGTAGGGGAGGCGAAAACCAAGTCGTTGTACTGCGCGATATAATCCGCTATTACGGCTTTCTTTATTACTCCGGCAAGTATAAGCCACAAACCGCCATAAATTTCCTGATGGTTTGCCCGGCGGTTTTCCCGTAGCTGCGGCAGGAAATTTTCTGCCCTGACAATTGGTCCGGCAACAAGCGCAGGGAAGAATGAGAGGAAAAAGAGGTATTCCCCCCATGTTTCCGCAGGAGCGATCTTTCGGCGGTACACATCAACGATATAACTAATTGACTGGAAGGTGTAGAATGATATCCCGACCGGCAATATGAGCGTGAGCGGCTGGAAATTGCCCTCGACCATAGCATTCCAGTTCCAGAGGAAGAAGTTGGCATACTTGAAGAATCCGAGCACGGAAAGTGAAATCACCACAGAGAGCGCTACAAGCCATTTCCTCCCTGCCGATGACCCGATTTCAACCATGGCACGGCTGATGAACCAGTCAATGACGGAGGTGGAAACCAGGAGCAGGAAAAACCAACCGCTGCATTTATAATAGAAATAGAGGCTGAATGCGATTACGAAAACGAGCATCTGCCATTTTCTGCGGCGCAGGAGCGCATAAACGGGCATGAAACATACGAACAACACCCAAAACAGCCCGCTTGAGAAAATCAACGGCGCCTCACGGTGATAGGTGAGAAGGTGACCGAGCGAATCGGGCAGCGAGGTGAAGTCCATAGTCGGTCAATTTTCTCCCGGCTGGTGGATGAATATCTGTGCGGGTCGTGCTGTGGTATTTTCCGGCATGTTCATGCGGATAGGATGTGAGGAGTGCTCAGGCATCCACCTGACAACGCTGTCCATCCATTCTATCGCGCTTTTTGCTGTTGGATGTGCTCCGTCTGAGCGTCGCTCGAATGTCATTCCGTCACTCTTGAAGTAACATCCGTCAGCAGTGTTTTCCGCAATCATTTTGTTTATGCCGGTATCGGTAGTCCAGTTTGGCGGTCCAATCCAGACGTAAGGGATAGTGTCGATTTCTGCAATCATTTCACGGATGAAAGGTGTGCGCTTGTCTTCAATATCCTTGACATACAGTTCATTTGCCCCGAGGCAGATAAAAATATAGCTTGGGGAAAGCTTCTTTATGTAATCTGTGAGCCTATGCGACTTTCCCCAGATTTCTGTGGAGGAGCTGTACCACACAACTGAATAGAGCTTGTGACCTGATGCATCGGCGTATGCGGCAAGGCGGGGAGAAAGCCCGTCAAGCATTGAATCGCCGATGAACAGGATTGTATGGGAAGCGGTGTCCGGTTCCATCCGGGTTGGAACGCCTATGGAATCGAGAGGTATCGTGTCTGCCGCTACAGGTTGCTCTTTCGTGGGGAAAAGCGCCTGTGCCATTCCGGAGGATTTAGGCGTGTAGCCAAAAATCGACGGCAAATCGAAAAACGACACTGCAAATACCGCCACAAGCGCGACGGCAAGCAGAATCCAGAGGAGGGTGTAAGGACGCTTTTTGTTTTTTTCCGGCATGGCTTATTCCATAAGTTTGCGGTAGCGTTTGCGTGGAGGCTCCTTGCCGCCGTTCTGCGCTTTCTTGTATTCCTCGTAGTCGGAATATGAACCGGCGTAGAACACCACTTTGCCATCGCCCTCGAATGAAAGGATGTGGGTGCATATCCTGTCAAGGAACCAACGGTCGTGGCTTACAACAACCGCACATCCTGCAAACTCCTCAAGACCTTCTTCGAGTGCGCGGAGTGTATTGACGTCTATATCGTTGGTGGGCTCGTCAAGGAGGAGCACATTGCCCTCCTGCTTGAGAGCCATTGCGAGATGCAGGCGGTTTCGCTCACCACCGCTGAGTACACCGATTTTCTTCTCCTGGTCCGCTCCGGCGAAATTGAATTTAGACAGGTAAGCGCGGGCATTGACATCCTTTCCACCCATTCGGAAGCTTTCCACACCTTGCGAAATGACTTCGTAGACGGTCTTTTCAGGAACGAGGTCATGGTGGGTCTGGTCGACATAAGCGACTTTTACAGTCTCTCCCACGTCAAATGAGCCGGCATCAGCTTTTTCCTGCCCCATGATGAGTTTGAAGAGTGTGGTTTTTCCGGCTCCGTTAGGTCCGATAACACCGACAATGCCGTTTGGCGGGAGTGAAAATTCGAGGTCTTTGAAGAGTTGCTTGGTGCCGAATGCTTTTGCAAGCCCTGTCGCTTCGATTACTTTATTGCCGAGCCTGGGACCGTTGGGGATGAATATCTCAAGTTTTTCCTCACGTGCTTTCTGGTCTTCGTTAAGGAGCCGGTCATAGCTTGACAGACGCGCTTTGCCTTTAGCCTGACGTGCTTTGGGAGCCATGCGCACCCATTCAAGCTCGCGCTCCAGGGTCTTGCGACGCTTCGATGCCTGCTTTTCCTCCTGAGCCATACGCTTGGTTTTCTGG
>DLOQ01000147.1:3050-11168 GCA_002479655.1 Lachnospiraceae bacterium UBA7480 | reverse complement strand
TATAACGGACTTTGATAAAAAGGGATGGAATAAAAAAATTCCTGCCATGAATCCGTCGTCTCCGAAGCTTTCAAAAATCCGGACACCGGACAGACCAGCACCGTCATTCTTTCCCCAAGATACCTGACGATATCAAAACCGCCCTCTTTTACAGGATGTCTTCCCGCCTCTCCGACAACTATGGCCGCAAGCAGGATCCCCGCCCCCACGATACCACAGAGATACTTTATTCTTTTTTGTTTGTCCTGCCTGTAATAAACCATAATTCAGTATATTGCCAAAAAATATATTATATGACATGTCATGTTACAATATCTCATATTGCTATATCACATGTTACAATGTTTCATGTTATGATATCTCATATATTACAATATCACATGTTAAATTATCTCCGGCATCCGATCACTGCGCCGCTTCATGCTCCATATCCAGCGCAATATTGATCGCCTCCGAGATCGTGTAGGAAAGTCTGGAAATGATGGAATCAATATCCTTGCCGGTCACGTACATGCTGTTTAATTCACTCATGCCGTTGATCTTTCCTTCCTTCGTCAGCGTCACCGCATCATTAACAATCGTCGCCGCATCCACAACCGTAGGGACGCCGATGGCGATCACGGGGATTCCAAGACTTTCCTCCGTCAATGCATTGCGGTGATTGCCCACGCCGGAGCCGGGCCAGATGCCGGTATCCGTGATCTGGACTGTCCGGTTCAACCGCTTTGTGCTTCTTGCCGCCAGCGCATCCACGACGATCAACAGATCGGGGTTTGTCTTTTCCACGACGCCTTTTACGATCTCCGCCGTCTCCATACCGGTCTTTGCCATGACGCCGGGGACGATCCCCGATATCATATGCATCTTGTGTTTTTCATAAGCGGCTTTTCCATATTCCATAATGATGTGCCTCGTGATAAACAGATGATCCACCACACTGCATCCCAGAGAATCCGCCGTCACATCACGATTGCCCAGTCCGACCACCAGGATCGACTTTTCCTCATCAGGTTCTTTTATGATATTTAAAAGGTGCTTTGCTATTTCCAGCGAAATCTCCCTATGATAATCCTCGTCTGGCTCGACCAGTCCCGGCGCCTCCAGCGTGATATAATGTCCCATCGGCTTTCCAAGCTTCTTTTCGGCATTTTTACTCTCGATCACCACAGTCGTTGTCTTGATATCCATTTTTTCATTATAGTTTTCCTGAATACGGACGCCATTGATAGAATGTTCCGGCATATTGATACATTCCTTGGCCTCCACCGCCAGATCTGTCCGCGCAATATAGCTTTCCACTTCCGCACCTCTTATCCTTAAAGATATTTTCCGTATATTTATTATATTCGTAAACTTATTTTTTGCGAAAATTTTCAAAATATGTATTGACATATTTTACCCTGTAATTTACTATATAAAAGTGTGTTTATACCAGAAACGTCCGTGTCCGGCTCTGGCATAAATGATGAGTAAAAGACAGGAGGTGCAAAGTCTTGGCTAATATTAAATCTGCAAAAAAGAGAATTCTTGTCAACCAGACAAAGGCAGACAGAAATAAGTCCATCAGATCAGGCGTAAAGACTGCCGTAAAGAAGGTTTATACGGCAATTGAAGCAGGAGATCAGGAAGCCGCTAAAAGCGCATTGTTAAATGCGACAAGCACAATTGATAAAGCCACAAAGAAAGGCGTTTATCATAAAAATTATGCTTCCAGAAAAATTTCCCGTCTGAATCTTGCGGTCAATAAAATGGCGTAAATCGAAATATTCAGAATGAAAAAAACCTCAAGTACCGTCATGCTTAGGTTTTTTTTATATATGGAGGAATCTATGCGTAAACGAATGTTGGCATATTTATCTTATATGGATCAGATCTTAGCACACGAGCTGCCGGTAACGACCGCTTTCGATGCGGATGGCAATTATGAAGCAACGGCGCAGAAAGATATCATGCCTACCCGGAAAGAATATGAAAAGCTTCTTGCAAGGCATCTGGAACAGATCGCGTTCTTTTCCCATGAACGGTTGATCCATCTGCTTGTCACGCTGATGTTCGCGGGACTGGCATTTGCCGTCTTCTTTTTCTGCATTATGGAAATGAATCCGGGACTCCTACTTTTGCTGGCAGCCCTGATGGTTCTGCTGATTCCCTATATCATGCACTACTACCTTCTGGAAAATGGCGTCCAACGGATGTACCGCCAATATGACGAGCTGGTAAAACAGCTGAAATGATCATGCTTTCTTTTCCTCTTTTGCGGCATTTTCATCCAGAAGCTTTTCGATCAGAAGTTTTTTGATATAAACGTCAAATCCCAGCATACAGATAAACGCAAAATTCTTTAATTCCTCTCTGTCTTTCTCCTCGACATCCGCAAAGACTTGGGAACTGCTAAATACTCTCTCGGTTTCTTCATATTTATCCTTTATATCATTTTTCAGCCCGTCGCACTGCTCCTGTGCCATTTTAATCACTTCATCATAGATATCCCTGATCGTGCTTCCCGACTCTTTTCCAAAATATTTTTCCGTCAGTGGATTCAGCATCATCTGAATATCATTAATGGATAAAATATTCTTAAAGTAATAGATCAGAGTCAGGATCAGGATATGCTCTCTGGAATATTTCTTTTTCTCCGGCGGTGGCAGGAGATCATTCTTGGCATAATTATTGATCATGGTCTTTGTCAAAATTTTATCCTTATCCTTGTATCTCGCCGTATCCTTCAGATGTTCATCCATAAAAGTGGTTACCTGATCCATATAAAGCGCAATATTCGGAATCTCGGCGGAATCAATGAACTTTATTCTGTCAAAACTTTCCATGATGCTGTTGATCAGATCTTCTGTATTAATTGTCATAAGATATATATCCTCTCTTATCAATTCGATCTCTATTGCTATACTTTATTATATAGTAAATAAAACTACATGTAAAGCAGTGATACCAAATATATACCAAACAAAAAGACCTTCATGAAAATCACCAAAGAAACCGGCGGATCATCCATGAATCTCCATACATTCCCACGGATCGATATACTCTCCGTTTCGCATGATCTGATAGGAAAGCACGGTATCATCTTCAGTAATGCCAAGCAGTATCGATCCCGTTGTGACAGCATCCCCTTCTTTCACCATGATCGTCCCGATGCCGGAATAGCTCGTCATAAACCCATTGCCATGATCGATCGTGATCTTATATCCGCCGTCCTCCAAAGGACTGACCTCAGATACTTCGCCGTCTGCCGTCGCAACCATACTGCTCCCCATGCCTGTCATAAACTGCACCATGAGTTCTTCCGGTTCGTCCTCTGCTTCGGTGCCACCTTCCGCTTCTGTACCATCTTCTTCCCCGCCTTCTTTCGGCACATAATAGGCAGCATTGCCCCGCAGCGGATAAGCCGTCGGCATATGCTGTGCCCGCTCTGCCTCCTCATAAACAGCCAATGCCTCTGTCTTGTCTGTCAATGTGCTGCTCAGGATATCCACTTTTTCATTTAATTCCGAAATCTGAAGCGTAAGCTCATCTGCTTGACGCATTTCCACCGCCAACTGTCCCTGCAGCGTAGTGATCAGCGTCTGGGCGTTCGCCAGCTGATTGTTTCTCCGGTACTCTTTAAATACAAGAATACCGCACAGCAGACCTATGATACACAAAAAACTTCCCAAAAGCAAAAACATCTGCATCCTTCCCAATGTATAATGATACACTTCGCCTTTATGATTTTTATGCATAACATAAATCCGGTAAAAGGTGATATTATGTCGCCCTAAATGGTCAAATTCTATTTCCTCACGTGTCGGCGGACGAACCCATGCTTCCTCACCGTTTTTTTCATCACTTACGGCTGTTTCCGATTTTTGAGTGCTCTGTTCCAGTAGTCTGCGCTCCTTTTGCGCCAGTCNNTGGCTGCCCTGTTCTAATAGTTTGCGTTCTTTTTGCGCCAGCCGCTTCTTTTCCTGTCTTTCTTTTTTACTCGCCATCTGATCTTCCTCGTCTGTATCCGGAAAGTCGTTTCCTATCGGATATGCAGCTTTCCCTTTTATTTTTACTTTCTATCTTTTCTTTCTATCTTTTTCTTCTATCTTTTTTTCTGTCTTCTTCTATATTTTCCATTCATTATGGTCTGGTCAACATAATATTCCATCTATAAAAAACGCTACCACAGAATTTCAGATTTATCAAGATATTTTTTTAATTCTCTANNAGATATTTTTTCAATTCCCCTAATTTTTTCCATACAGATTTATCAACAAAATATATTGCTCCTTAAATATACTTTTGTTTTTTTTCTTTACATTTTTCTTTTCATGTGCTATAGTATCTATGATGCAAACATCCGTTTGCAAGATAATTTATTTTTTTTTGGGAGGTACTTGGTAATGGAAGGTACAGTTAAGTGGTTTAACGCGCAGAAAGGTTATGGTTTCCTTTCAACAGCTGACGGAAAGGATGTATTTGTACACTTCTCCGCAATTCAGAACGAAGAAGGTTATAAGACATTAACCGAAGGTCAGGCTGTGGAATTTGACGTTGTAGAAGGCGCAAAGGGACCTCAGGCCAGCAACGTTATTAAGAAATAATCATACGTGATTATTTAAAAACCAAGGTTTTAATCAGTTTTCGATGTGCCTTTTCCTAAAATATAAACTTAGTCATTCAGCAACTGATTTTGTTTTAGAATAAGCAATATTGTTTTAACGGATTAAAAACACTTAACAAAAAAAAGGAACCGCAAGCAGTTAAGGAACCGCAAGCGGTTCCTTTTTAATCGCTTGCGATTCCTTTTTAACTGCTAGCGCATAGTTCCATTACTCTGTCTAAATCCAAGGAACCGCCAAACAAATCAAGTGCGCTTCCGACCGTTACATTGACCCGTCCCTTCCCTATGGTCTTTAAAATCTCAAGATCCCGATAATCATGTACGCCTCCGGCGTAGGTCACAGGTCTGCCGTCATATGCACCAAGCAGCTCTACCACGCCTTCTTCTATTCCGGATACCTTTCCCTCTACATCTACCGCATGGATCAGATACTCATCACAGCTCCCCTCCAGTTTTTCCAAAAGTTCAAGTGAAAGAACGGTATCCGTATATTTCTGCCAACGGTCTGTCACGATATAATATTTTCCGTCTTTTTTTCTGCAGCTGAGATCCAAAACGATGCGTTCCCTGCCGACTGCTTTCACCAGATGTTCCAGCCGTTCATAATCGATCCTTCCTTCACGGAAAACAAACGAAGTTACGATCACATGGGACGCTCCCGCCTCCAAAAACTCCTCCGCGTTCCGATCCGTGATGCCGCCGCCTGCCTGCAATCCCATCGGATATTCCTGTAGCGCTCTCATAGCCTGTTCTTTTGTTTTTTCATAAAGCGGATGCTCTGCGCCGTTCAATAAGATGACATGCCCGCCCTTTAATTTTTTTTCACGATAAAATGAAGCAAAAAAAGCGGCATCCTGCTCTGATACAAAATTTTCATCCGCCCGGTCTTTCCGTCCCAGACTTCCGCCAACGATCTGCTTTACTTTTCCATCATGGATATCAATACACGGTCTGAATTCCATTCACACACTCCTTTTCCTATGAAACATCCCATAATGCACACTTCTTTTATTTTTATAAAACCAATTTTTTATAAAATACATTCTTTTATGAAACACATAAATTTTTTTGTAATTGCAAATACTAACCACAAGGTCTAATCTTTAATATATTACAAAACTCTGACTTTAAACAGACCTTGGAAAGGAATGGGCATTTAACAATGAAAAGACAAAGAAAATATTATTTACCGATTCTGCTTGTCGTAATGTGTTTCGCCATTACCGCATGCGGAAAGAATACGAACGGCAATACTGCCAACGGTAATTCCAACAACAGCGGATCCCAGAGTGCAGGCAATGACCAGAATAGCAGCGACAAAAATACTGCCAACAACACAGGCACCACAAAGCCGGAAAACACCGGCAATAACATCGCCAACAATGCCGGCAATGCTGTGGATGATGTAGTCAACGGCGCAGCCAACGCTGTCAATGATGTTACAAACGGCGTAGCCAATGGCGTTGATGATGTAACTGACGCGGTTACCGGCAACGATTCCAACAAAAACAACAATTCCGGAAGCAGAAGACGTTAGACCGCCCTCTGACCAGGCGCTCCTGCAAGGTGCGCCTATCTACATAACTTCGCTGTTTTTACATTTTACCATTTGCAATATTTTCTCTATTTGCAATATTCCACAATTTTACGCCTTTTCCGTAATCACGCCGCAGCGGAACGCCTCTAAAAGCTCCTCCAGATCCTGGATACTCTCCTTTAGCTGCCTGCCGATATCTGTATCCGCGACATAATGCCGCATGGGATATCCCTCTACCAAGATGGAATCCGATACGATATCCGACTCCTTCTTTACCGCCGCATCCTTACTTTCAAACGGTTCGTGCGCCACCAGCCACATACCGTGGGAACTGGCGATCAGCGTATATCCCGCGATCCCCGTCTTACCCTGATATGCCTTGGAAAATCCACCGTCGATAACCAGCAGCTTGCCGCCGCATTTGATCGGGCTGTCTCCTTTTTTCAGTTCCACCGGAACATGACCGTTGATGATATGCGAATGTTCCTCATCCAGATCAAATTCCCGGAAAATGCTGTTGATCACATCCTCATTTTCCATCAGCACATAATAACTGTTCTTCTTTTCCCTGCTGGCTGCCGGATCAACGATAAAATATGCTTCAAAGGTCGCCATCTTATCCTTGCCGAATACCGGTGAGCCGGGTCCCGCCCAGATATACCAGAGGATATCTTCTCCTTTACGCTTTTCTGAAATATCATGTACGGAATAATATCCTTTCCTTGCATATGCCTCCAGCACATCATAAAGTTCCCGTCCGCGGTACTTCTTCCCATAAATATTGACCTCGCTGAAGGTTCCGTCCTCTTCCATCGGGATACAGCCATGATACAAAAGATTGGAATTGTGAACCTTATACAGGCTTCCCTTGGAATATAGGAATCTGACATGCCTTTGCAGCTTCTCGCTGTGAAGGAACGCCTGCTGCAGCCGTTCCACCACCAGTGCCTCCTCCGGCGTCAATTCATACGGATGTCTGGGGTCAACAGTCGGAAAATCCATATCCCTGAGCTCATATTCCACGCCGTCTACCATGACAGTCTTTTTGTCATAATCGATCTTATCCAATAACAGCCGATCCTCCATCCCAAACTCCGGATGACGCATGATCAGCTGACCCTCCAGCTTCAGCTGAATCATAGTGATCGCCTTGTGCATCTTCATATCCAGACTGAGATCCTTGGTATTGTAATCCGTATTATAACGGATAGCAAATGCGCTGCAGTCCGTATGTTTATAAGTTTCCATCGCAAATGTGGCAAGGGGGATCAGATTGATGCCGTACCCTTCCTCCAGCGTATCCAGATTGCCGTATCTTGCCGATATACGGATCACTGTCGCGATACATGCCGTGCTGCCGCTCGCCGCCCCCATCCATGAGATATCGTGATTGCCCCACTGGACGTCAACGGAATGATACTTCATCAGCGTATCCATGATGATATGCGGTCCCGGACCACGGTCAAAAATATCGCCCACGATATGAAGGTGATCCACCACCATCCTCTGGATCAGATTGCACAGCGCAATGATAAACTCCTGCGCCCGCCCGATCCGGATGATCGTATGGATGATTTCATTGTAATAGCCTTCCTTGTCATGAACCTCCGCTTTCTCCGTGATCAGCTCCTCAATGACATAGGCGAAATCCCTGGGCAGAGCCTTGCGCACCTTGGAGCGGGTNNTAGATCTGTACCAGCCGGTGCAGCGTGATCTTATACCAGTCTTTGATATTTTCTTCTTCCTTTGTAATCAGCGCCAGCTTCTCCTCCGGATAGTAGATCAGCGTCGCAAGAGATTTTTTATCACTCTCCCGAAGCGTATTGCCAAACTCCTCGTCAATCTTACGCCTGATGGTGCCGGAGCCATTCTTCAGCACATGGTTAAACTGCTCATATTCTCCGTGGATATCTGTCAAAAAATGCTCCGTACCCTGCGGAAGATTTAAAATGGACTGCAGATTGATGATCTCCGT